>JASFMS010000081.1:0-7338 GCA_050117435.1 Ectothiorhodospiraceae bacterium
GTGCCCTCCGGTGACGGGGCGGACCTGACCCTGTCGCTGCCGGCGCACCGGCGCGGGCCACTGTCCCTCGGGCGTCTTACCGTTTCCACCCGCCATCCCACCGGCCTGTTTCGGGCATGGAGCCGCGTACGCCCCGTGCAGGAGTGCCTGGTCTACCCGGCTCCCGAGCCGGCGTCCGCTGCCCCTCCCCCAACCCTGGGCGGCAGTGCCCGCGGCGGGCGGCAGGTGCGCGGCGACGAGGATTTCGCGGGGCTGCGGCAGTACCGCCCCGGAGACCCCATTCGCCGCATCGCCTGGAAGGCGGGTCGAAGCGACGAACTTCAGGTAAAGCAGTTCGAGGGAGAAGGTGCGGCCCGCCTCTGGCTGGACTGGGACGCAACCAGCGGGTTGCCTCTGGAACGTCGCCTCTCCAGGCTGTGCCGCTGGGTTCTGGACGCCCACCAGCAGGGTCGCGTGTACGGCCTTCGGCTGCCCGAAACCACCCTGAAACCCAGCGCCGGCGAGCGTCACTTCCGGCGTTGCCTGCGCGCCCTGGCGAGACACCCGTAATGGCGGCGCTGGACCCGGCCAGTCGCCTTCCCACCCGCACGATGCTGGCGCTGCTCATCGTCGTCGGGGCGGTCGCAGTGCCCCATCTGGCGCGACAGCCGCTGTGGCTGGTGGCGCTGGTTGTCGCTTTGGGCGCCTGGCGGCTTGTCATTGCCAGACGCGGCGAACGTCTGCCGCCCCGCGGGCTCCGGCTGCTGCTGACACTTGGCGCCGGCGCCGCCGTGCTACTGCACTACGGCACCATCAACGGCCGTGACGCCGGACTGGCGCTGCTCACGCTGATGACGGCGTTGAAGCTGCTGGAAATGCGCAGCCGGCGGGACACCATGGTGGTGCTCTATCTCGCGTATTTCCTGATCGTCACCCAGTTCCTCTACAGTCAGGCGCCGGTGATGGCCGTCTATCTGCTCGTGGCCACATGGGCGACCACCGTCATGCTCGTCACGGTGAACCGTCCCACCGGCGCCGGTCTGGCCCGCGCCCATCTGCGTACGGCGTTCACGCTGCTCGTGCAGGCACTCCCGGTAATGCTGCTGCTGTTCGTGGTCTTCCCGCGCATACCCGGGCCACTGTGGAAGATGCCGGACGCCGGCGGCGCCGGCGTGACCGGGCTCAGCAACTCCATGTCGCCGGGGGATATTTCCAGCCTGAGCCAGTCCGATTCGGTTGCCTTCCGGGCCGAATTCGACACCGCCCCGCCACCACGGGCGCTGCGCTACTGGCGGGGGCCGGTATTCAGCCGCTACGACGGGCGCACGTGGCAACCCGATCCGGACCTGAGTCGCCGCCCGGCGGTAGCGTTTCGCGGCGACCCGACGGACTACACGGTAACGCTGGAACCAAACGGGCAGCACTGGCTGCTGGCGCTGGATCTTCCCGCCGTGGCACCCGCCGGCGCGGAACAAGCGGCCACCGGGCAGATTCGGGCGGACACCCGGGTCAAAACCACCCG
This sequence comes from Ectothiorhodospiraceae bacterium, assembly GCA_050117435.1. GTDB lineage: Bacteria > Pseudomonadota > Gammaproteobacteria > Nitrococcales > Nitrococcaceae > JASFMS01. Next base: position 1,502 of record JASFMS010000081.1, read on the forward strand.
TCGGTACCGGATTCGCTCCTACACGAACTATCGCCTGCAGCCCCACCTCACCAGCTTCGAGAAGCACCGCTACACCGCGTTGCCGCCGGACGCTCATCCCCGGGCACGCGAACTGGCCAGGGGCTGGCGCCGGCAAGCGTCCTCGGCGCGGGCGGTTGCCCGGCGCGCGCTCGGCTATTTCCGCAATCAGCCCTTCGTCTACACGCTGAACCCCGCACCGTTGCCGGGCGACACCGTGGACGGATTCCTGTTCAGTACTCGCGAGGGGTTCTGCGAACACTACGCGTCGGCCTTCGTCGTCCTCATGCGCGCGGCCGGCATCCCCGCCCGCGTGGTCACCGGCTACCAGGGCGGCCGCATGAACCCGCAGGGCGACTACCTTATCGTGCGACAATCCGACGCCCACGCCTGGGCCGAGGTCTGGCTCGGAGAGGGCACCGGCTGGCAACGCTACGACCCCACGGCTGCCGTGGCACCGGAACGGGTTCGAGCCGGCCTGGGCGAAGCCGTTCCCCAGGGGGATCCCGTTCCCACCATGGCCATTCCCGGTTCGTCGTGGCTCAAGAACCTGCGCCTGACCCTGGACCTTTTCGAGGCGAACTGGAACCGCTGGATACTGGGCTACGGCCCGGAGCTCCAGCAACGGCTGCTGGGTGACCTCGGGTTCGGCGGCCGCTGGGGCGGCGCCTGGGCCCTGACCGCCGGCCTTCTGGCCGCCCTCGCCATGAGCCTCACTGTGGCCTTGTGGCCCCGCCGCCGTGGCGACGAGCCGGTGCAGAGGAGCTGGGAGCGTTTCCACCGCAAGATGACCCGGGCCGGCGTGCCTCCGCGCCAAGGGGAAGGCCCCCGGGACTATACCCGGCGCGTCGCACGGACCCTGCCAGGGATGGCCCAACCCGCGCGGCGTATCGGCGAGCTCTATATTGCACTGCGCTACGGCCCATCCCCGACGGCCGCGCAGCGTTCCGAGCTGAAACGGCGTGTATCCGCCCTTCGCGTGCCCAAGCGCAACCGCGGACGTCCGCCCGCCGGCGGCCGCTGAAGCACGCCTTCCCCCTGACCGGACCGGTACGGTGCTACGCTGTTAACGGGTCAGGCACACGGAGAGGAGGAATGCCGGGAATGTCCTCAATACCGACGCTCGTCGCCCATCGCGGTGAGCGGGCGCATTTTCCCGAGAATACGGTTCCGGCTCTGCTGGGCGCAGTCCGCGCGGGCGCCGCGGCCGTGGAATTCGACATCCGCTTCACCGCCGACGGCGAGCCCGTCCTGTGCCACGACGCTGACCTGAGCCGAATTTGCGGCGAGCGGGTTTTTCTCAGGGACATCTCCCTCGAGCGGCTTCGGCGCTACCATGCCTGCGAGCCCGAACGCTTCGGCGATCGCTTCTCCGACGTTCCCGTACCCACCCTTGCCGATGCGGTGGCCGCACTGGCCGAAGAGCGGCCGGTCACCCTGTTCGCCGAGATCAAGACCGACGCGGTGGCCCACAGTGCCAGGCCCACCGCGGTGGAATCCATACTGAGCGCTTGCGGGCCTGTGCTCGACCGAACGGTGATCATCGGCTTCGACGAGGGGCTGCTACGCCTGGCCCGCTCGCTGGGCGCACCGGAAATCGGCTGGGTCGCCAGCGCGCTGAGCCGGCAGGTAGCCGACAGGGCCGAGGCCCTGGCCCCCGAGTATCTCTTCGTGGACCGCAAGGTCGTGCCCCAGGGCAGACTGTGGCCGGGAAACTGGCGCTGGGTCGTCTATGAGGTCAACGATGCCCTGGAAGCCGAGCGATTGGCGAAAGCCGGTGCCTGGGGCGTGGAAACCGCTTCGGTGGCCGATCTGGCGGCGGCTCTGTCAGAGCGTTGATCCTGCGATTCCTTGCCAGTGACCGCCGGGCTCCCGCGACTTGCCCCGTCGCCGGGTGTATCCGATAGAGGCGGCCTCGGACGTCCGATGGTTGCTTGAACCACTTGCCCACGGTGGCTCCGTCAGCGTAACGGTGGCTCCGGTCCGGCGAGTTCGGAAGTCCGATGGTCGGTCGTCAATTGGCCGCAACGCGCCGATTCAGGGCGCTGTCCTGTCGCCGCGAAACCTCCTGCACGTGAGGTTGCGCGGCCAGATCCGCCAGCGTGATGCCGTCCAGGAAGTCATAGATCTGGGAGGAAAGCTCACTCCACAGATCATGGGTGAGGCAACGCTCACCGTTCTGGCAGTTCTCCCGGCCGCGACAACGGGTCGCATCCACGTTCTCGTCCACGGCGACGATCACATCGGCGACGGTTATGGCATCGGGAGCGGCCGCCAGCCGATAACCGCCTCCCGGCCCTCGAACTCCGTTCACCAGTCCACTGCGCCGCAGGCGCGCGAACAACTGCTCGAGATACGACAGGGAAATGCCCTGGCATCGCGAAATATCCGCCAGCGTTACCGGGCCGTTATCCTGATGGAGTGCCAGGTCCATCATCGCGGTGACCGCGTACCTGCCCTTTGTGGAGAGCTTCATGGGGAACCGTGCTCCCGGAAAATACCTGAGTCAATGAAAGGGGATTTTACAGGCGTCGGCGCAGTGCCGGTCAACCGGCCCAGCGTCTGGCCTGGGGACGCGGCGCGGGGCTGGCCGACGGATCGGCGTCGAAGCCGTGCCCTTCGCCCAGGCAGTAGCGAAGCCAGCGGTTCAGGAACCGGTTCACCTCCCAGCGCCACTGCAGCGTCCCGCTCTGCGGGGGGTTGTGGTCCTGCCAGTAACGGAAACCGTTGATATGCGATTCCGGCAGCACCTCCGCGGCGCGGGCATCGTGGTATACGCGCACCTTCAGGTCGGGAATGACATCCGGGCTCTCAGCCACCCCGAAACAGTGGGTAAGCAGCACGCTCGTGGTGTAGGCACAGCGCTCGAGCACGCGCATGTGGAGATCCGGAGTGCCGTCGACGCGGGAGACCACCACATCCGTGGACCGATCGAGATCGGGGACGAGCCGCCGCATGAAAATGTAATTCTTCTCATACAGCTCCATCAGTCCCGCAAAGCTGCGCGAGCCGTCGGTTTCAAGCGGATTTGCACGCGTCTCAAGCATCATGGCGCACATCATATCACAGCGATTTCACCGCCCGACCAGCCCCGATAGCGGGCTGTCGCGGAAGCCCGACAGCCCGCCCCTCGACAGGCTACGAGGTGCCACTCGTACCCCCGTTGCTGGAAACCCGTGCCTTTTTCTAATAAAGTCGCCGCCGCAGGTTGCGGGCCTGAATGATGGTTGTGGCAATTTCCTCAATGGACATCACCGTGGTGTCGGCCATGGGAAGTTTCTCCCGCTGGAAAATGCCTTCCGCACGCGCCACCTCGTACTGGCACTGGCGCAGCGAGGCATAGCGACTGTTGGCGCGGCGCTCGGAGCGGATGCTCGACAGCCTCTCCGGTCTTATGGTCAGGGCGAAGAGTTTGTCGCGGTACGGTCTCAGCGCCTGCGGTATGCGTCCGCCGAGAAGGTCCTCTTCGGTGAAGGGGTAATTGGCAGGATATATGCCGTACTGCAGTGCCAGGTAAATACACGTGGGGGTCTTGCCGCACCGCGAGACGCCCACGAGGATGATGTCCGCCTGATCGTATTGGTGCATGGTGGCACCATCGTCGTGAGCCAGAGCGAAGTTCATGGCGTTAATGCGAACGTCGTAGAGGCGGTTGTCCACCATGCCGTGGGAACGGCCGATGGTATGGCTGGAGCGGGTCTTGAGCTCCTCCTCCAGCGGCGCGATGAAGGTGTCGAAGAAGTCGATCACCACCGCGTCGGCGGTGCGCAGGCGATTGCGGACCTCGGGGTCGATAATGGTGGAGAAGACGATGGAGCGCTCGCCGTTGGCGTGGTTGGCCTGCTCCACCTGACGAACCGTGGCGTCGGCACGTTCCAGGGTATCGATAAAGGGCAGTGTGATCTGCTCGAAACCGACCTCGAACTGGGTGAGAAGACTGTGCCCCAGCGTTTCGGCGGTTATGCCGGTGCGGTCGGAGACAAAGAAGATTGTGCGTTTTCCTTGCATGGAAGCCTCACGGGCACAGCTCGGAGAGAGCCGCACCATTCGGACGAGAAGAATGACAGAGGGCTGGCCGCATCGTAGCGGAAAAGCCCGGCCGGTAGAACGGGCGCCAGGGGTGGGGCGTCGCCGGCCAGCGACGGATTATTGATAGCCCGCTTCAGAAAACTGGGAGGCAGAACGTTGCAAGAGCATGTTCTCTGGTTTGAGTCCCTGGGGATGAACGACGTGGAGCGCGTCGGTGGCAAGAATGCCTCCCTCGGGGAGATGATCAGCCATCTCGCCGCCGCCGGGGTGCAGGTGCCCGGTGGCTTCGCCACCACCGCGCAGGCGTACTGGGATTTCCTCGACCAAAGTGGGCTTCGCGACAGGATCAACCGCGAGCTCGCGGGCCTTGATGTCGACGACGTGGAGGCCCTCGCGGCGACCGGCGAACGCATCCGGCGCCTGATCGTGGACACGCCCTTCCCCGAGGAGCTGCGCGAGGAGATCACCCAGGCGTACCGCGAGCTGGAAAAGCGCGTCGGCAAGGCGGAAATGTCCGTGGCCGTGCGCTCGTCCGCAACCGCGGAGGACCTTCCCGACGCCTCCTTCGCCGGGCAGCAGGAAACGTTCCTCAATGTGCGCGGTCTGGACAACGTCCTTATCGCCATCAAGGACGTGTTCGCCTCACTGTTCAACGACCGCGCCATCTCCTACCGCGTCCACAAGGGCTTCGAGCACGAGAAAGTGGCGCTGTCCGCGGGCATCCAGGAGATGGTGCGAAGCGACGTGGGCGCCTCCGGCGTCATGTTCACCATGGATACCGAGTCCGGCTTCCGCGACGTGGTATTCATTACCGCCTCCTACGGCCTCGGCGAAACCGTGGTCCAGGGCGCGGTGAACCCGGACGAGTTCTACGTCCACAAGTCCACCCTGGAAGCGGAAAGACCGGCCATCCTCCGCCGCAATCTGGGCGAGAAGGCCATCAAGATGGTCTACAGCGGCGATCAGGCCCACGGCCGAACCGTTCAGACCGTGGAAGTGGAGCAAGCCGACCGGCTGAAGTTCTCACTCAACGATGCCGACGTGGAGAACCTCGCACGCCAGGCCGTAATCATCGAGAAGCACTACGGCCGGCCCATGGACATCGAATGGGGCAAGGACGGCGAGACCGGCCGACTCTACATCCTCCAGGCGCGCCCGGAGACGGTGAAGAGCCAGGATGCCGGCCAGGTGCTGCAACGCTACCACCTGAACAATCGCGGCCGCGTAATCACCACCGGCCGTGCCATCGGCCAGCGCATCGGCGCCGGCCGTGCCCGGGTCGTGGACAGCATCAAGGAAATGCACCGGGTGGAAGCCGGGGATGTGCTCATCACGGACATGACCGATCCGGACTGGGAACCCATCATGAAACGGGCGGCGGCCATCGTCACCAACAGAGGCGGCCGCACCTGCCACGCGGCGATCATCGCCCGTGAGCTGGGCATCCCCGCGGTAGTCGGCGCCGGCGACGCCACCGAAAAAGTGAAGGACGGCGTCGAGGTGACGGTATCGTGCGCCGAAGGCGATACCGGCTACATCTATGAGGGAAAACAGCCATTCGAGGTCAAGGAGATCAGCCTCGAGAACATGCCTGACCTGCCCTTCAAGATCATGATGAACGTGGGCAATCCGGACCGGGCCTTCGATTTTGCCCACCTGCCCAACGCCGGCATCGGCTTGGCGCGGCTGGAGTTCATCATCAACCGGATGATCGGCATCCACCCGCGCGCGCTGCTGGAGTTCGACCAGCAGTCCGACGACCTCAAGTCCATCATCCTCGGCCAGATCGC
>JASFMS010000082.1:0-7247 GCA_050117435.1 Ectothiorhodospiraceae bacterium
CCGTGGTGGATGCGGGCTACCGCTTCGACCGTCTCAAGAGCAAACAGGAACGCCCGCGCCGCCCGCTGCGCAAGCTAACGCTGAGCGTCCCCAGTCGCCGGGAGTTGCCAATCGGGGAACAGGCGAGACGCGAGGGTCGGGCCATCGGGGCCGGGATGTCCCTTGCCAAGGACCTGGGTAACCTGCCGGGCAACATCTGTACGCCGACGTACCTGGCCGATCAGGCGCGCGAGCTCGGTAACAGCCACGACAAGCTCAGCGTGGAGATTCTCGGCCCCCACGAGCTGGAAGAGCTCGGAATGGGGGCGTTTCTGGCCGTGGCCCGGGGCAGTCGCCAGGAGCCGCGGCTGATCGTGATGCGCTACCAGGGGGCCGACGAACACACACAGCCCCATGCGCTGGTGGGCAAGGGGATCACGTTCGACGCCGGCGGCATTTCGCTCAAGCCCGCGGCGGCCATGGATGAAATGAAGTACGACATGTGCGGCGCCGCCAGCGTGTTCGGCACGCTGGCCGCCGTCGCCGAGCTGGGCCTGGAGATGAACGTGGTGGGCGTTGTGGCCGCCAGCGAGAACCTGCCGGACGGCAACGCCGTGAAACCCGGGGACATCGTAACCACCCTGTCCGGCCAGACCGTCGAGATACTCAACACCGACGCGGAAGGCCGGCTCGCCCTGTGCGATGCGCTGACGTACGCGGAGCGCCTCAAGCCCCGGTCGGTGGTGGACATCGCCACGCTCACCGGCGCCTGCATCATTGCCCTGGGCAACCACGCTCACGGGCTCCTGGGCAATCACGCACCGTTGATCAACGATCTGCTGGCAGCGGGGAAAACCACTGGCGACCGCGCCTGGGAGCTGCCCCTCTGGGATGAATACCAGGAGCAGCTGAAGAGCAACTTCGCCGACATGGCCAATATCGGCGGCCGGCCGGCGGGAACCATCACCGCCGCCTGCTTCCTGTCCCGGTTCGCCGGCAAACACCACTGGGCGCACCTGGACATCGCCGGCACGGCCTGGAAAACGGGGGATCAGAAAGGTGCCACCGGCCGGCCGGTGCCGCTGCTGACCCAGTACCTGCTGGACCGGGCCGGCGACTGAGCCGGGAGCCAGGAGTATGGGCGAACCGCCACGGGAGGAAAGGGCCTTGCGAGTGGACTTCTACATACTGCCCGGCGCCGACGCCGCCGCCCGGGAGACATTCTGCTGCAGGCTGACGGAAAAGGCCTACCAGCAGGGTCACCGGGTTCACGTCCGCACGGGCGGGCGTGAACAGGCCGAGTCCCTGAATCAGCGGCTGTGGACCTTCCGCGCGGGAAGCTTCGTTCCTCACGCCTTGACCGGCGAGGCGACGGCGGAGGATCCGGTGGTGCTCGGCGACGACGCGCCCGCCGCCGGTGCGGACGTTCTGATCAACATGGCCCCGGAACTGCCGGCGTCCTGGCAGGGCTATGAGCGGATCGCGGAGATCGTGAACCAGGAACCGACGGTTCTGGCCAACGCCCGCAGCAACTATCGGCAGTTTCGGGATGCCGGTATCGAACCTACGAATCATCGAATCCAGGGAGCATGACATGAGCGCTGGCGAGGGTGATGACGGCACGGACCTCTACACCGACGGGCGAGGCATCCCGACGCTGACCGATGTCGTCGTCCCCGGCGATCGCATGCGCGCGGCTGGGTATCGGCTCTTCGGCGGCGTATCCCAGGCCGCCGTGGATGCCTCCGAGGCGGATGGCGACGGCGATGCCCGCAGCTATCTCGAGGAACGCATACGCCGGGCGATCGAGACGGCCCTGCCGGCCGCCATGGAACGGGCCCTCGAAGACCTTCCCGGACTGATGAAAGCCGGCCGGGAAGAGAATGCGGCCAACGAGGACGACCGCGGCTGAGCCCTGCGTTACACTTCGCCGTTTGACCACGCCGACGAACACGTACCGGAATCACCTCACGATGCAGAAGACCTACGACCCGAGCACGATCGAATCACGCTGGTACCGGATCTGGGAGGAGAAGGGCTACTTCTCCCCCTCGGGATCCGGGAAACCCTACTGCATCATGATCCCGCCGCCGAACGTAACCGGCACCCTGCACATGGGTCACGCGTTCCAGGACACCATCATGGACATCCTGACGCGCTACCACCGCATGCAGGGAGACAACACCCTCTGGCAGCCCGGCACCGATCACGCGGGCATCGCCACCCAGATGGTGGTGGAGCGTCAACTCAACGGTGAGGGCAAGACCCGCCACGATCTGGGACGCGACGCGTTCGTCGACCGCGTATGGCAATGGAAGGCCGAGTCCGGCGGCACCATCCAGAACCAGCTCCGCCGCATGGGCGCCTCCGTGGACTGGTCCCGGGAACGCTTCACCATGGACGACGGTCTTTCCAGCGCGGTCACCGAAGTCTTCGTGCGGCTGTTCGACGAGGGCCTGATCTACCGCGGCCAGCGCCTGGTCAACTGGGACCCGGTGCTGCACACCGCCGTCTCCGACCTGGAAGTCGAATCGAAGGAGGAGCAGGGCCACATCTGGCATATGCGCTATCCGCTGGCGGACGGCAGCGGGCAACTCATCGTCGCCACTACGCGCCCTGAGACCATGCTCGGCGACACGGCCGTGGCGGTGCATCCGGAGGACGAGCGCTACCGCCATCTCATCGGCAAGCACGTGCGCCTGCCACTCTGCGACCGGGAGATACCCATCGTCGCGGACGACTACGTGGACCCGGAATTCGGCACCGGCTGCCTGAAGATCACGCCCGCCCATGACTTCAACGACTACCAGGTGGGCCAGCGCCACGATCTGCCGCTGATCAACATCTTCACCCCGTCCGCCGAAGTGAACGACCAGGCGCCGGAACCCTACCGCGGCCTGGACCGCTACGAGGCGCGCCAGCGAGTGGTGGCGGACCTGGACGCCCTGGGGCTGCTCGAGAAGGTTGAGGACCATAAGCTCATGGTGCCCCGGGGCGACCGCACCGGGGCCGTCATCGAGCCCTACCTGACCAACCAGTGGTTCGTCGACCTCACCCGGGAAACGCAGGAGGACGGCCGCCCCGGCGGTTGGTCGGCGATTACCAGACCGGCCATCGACGTGGTGAAAGACGGGCGCATCCGCTTCATCCCCGGCAACTGGGACAAGACCTACTACAACTGGCTGGAAGACATCCAGGACTGGTGCATCAGCCGCCAGATCTGGTGGGGGCACCGCATCCCCGCCTGGTACGACGGGGAAGGCCGCGTCTACGTGGGCCGGGACGAGGCGGACGTGCGCGCCAAATACGACCTGGGCGAGATACCCCTGACCCGGGACGAGGACGTCCTGGACACCTGGTTCTCCTCGGCGCTGTGGCCGTTCTCCACCCTGGGCTGGCCCGAAAACACGGACGCCCTGAAGACCTTCTACCCCACCAGCGTGCTGGTCACCGGCTTCGACATCATCTTCTTCTGGGTGGCCCGGATGATCATGTTCGGGCTGAAGTTCATGGACGAGGTTCCCTTCCACGAGGTCTACATTCACGGCCTGGTGCGGGATTCCGACGGCCAGAAGATGTCCAAGTCCAAGGGCAACGTCCTGGATCCGCTGGATATCATCGACGGCATCGAGCTGGAATCCCTGGTGACCAAGCGCACCACCGGCCTGATGCAGCCCCGGCTCGCACCGAAAATCGAGAAGCAGACCCGCCGGCACTTCCCCGAGGGCATCTCCGCCCACGGCACCGACGCCCTGCGCTTCACCTTCGCCTCGCTGGCCACCACCGGCCGCGACGTGGTCTTCGACATGGGCCGGGTGGACGGCTACCGCAACTTCTGCAACAAGCTCTGGAACGCCGCACGCTACGTGCTGCTCAACACCGAGAGCGAGGACACCGGCGCCGAGGGCGGCGAGGTCCGACTCTCCGTCGCCGACCGCTGGATCGTCTCACGGCTTCAGCACGCCGAGCGTGAAGTGCACGAAGGTCTGCGCGGCTACCGCATGGACCACGCCGCCCAGGCGCTGTATGAGTTCATCTGGGACGAGTACTGCGACTGGTATCTCGAGCTGTCCAAGCCGGTCCTGCAGCATTCCGGCGACCCGGCCGAGCTGCGCGGCACCCGGCGCACGCTGGTTCGGGTGCTGGAGGCCGTGCTGCGTCTGGCCCACCCGCTCATGCCCTTCGTCACCGAGGAGATCTGGCAGCGAGTGGCGCCGCTGGCCGGCGTGCAGGGCGAAACCGTCATGCTGCGCCCGTACCCCGAGCCGGAAAACGACAAGGTGGACGCCGAAGCCGAGGCCGAGGTGGCCTGGCTCCAGAGCTTCATCCTGGGGGTTCGCCGAATCCGCGGCGAGATGAACATTGCCCCCAACCGCGCCCTGCCGGTGCTGCTCGCCAACGCCTCGGCCAAGGACCGGGAACGGGTGGAGCGCAACCGCTGGTTCCTGGACTTCCTGGCCCGGCTCGAGTCCGTGGATATCCTGGACAGCCGCGATGAGGCACCGGAATCCGCGCTTGCCCTGGTGGGCGAGATGGAGCTGCTGGTGCCCATGGCCGGCCTCATCGACAAAGAGGCCGAGCTCGCCCGCCTGGACAAGGAACGCCGGCGCCTGTCCCAGGATCTGGAGCGCACGGGGAAGAAGCTGGGCAATGAGAGCTTTGTCAGCAAGGCGCCGGAGGCCGTGGTCCAGAAGGAGCGGGACAAGCTGGCGGAGCTGGAGTCGGCGCTGGCGAAACTCGACGAGCAGTACCGAAAGGTGGAGGCGATCTGACGCCCAGGGCCGGGCCGGAACGGACGTCCAACCCGGCTCCTATTCCGGTCCGCTGCCGTGCCCCCGCAGATCGCATCCGCCCGGGGCATCCATAGCGTTGGGTTGAAGCAGCCACGTCAGTGCTCGCGGAAATCGCGCACCCCAGTCCTCCACGCGGTGCGCACCACCGGCAACGTGGCGAAAGCGCAGCTGCGCAGCCGTGAAGCCCACGTCCCGGAGCGCCCGCTCCAGCGGTTCGATGGGGCCGAATCCCGGCTCCCGGGTTCCGATATCGACGTAGACTCGCGTTTCCCCGGCCCTGACGCGGCTCCTGACGAACCCCGTGAGCCGCTCACCCCACACGCGCGGACTCAGTACCGGAGAAAGGGCGGCAATCCCGGAGAACACATCCTGGCGCTTCAGGCCGGCGTAAATGGCGATCACGCCGCCCATCGAGCTGCCCGCGACCACGGTATGGGAACGATCGGCGAGTGTCGGAAAGTGCGCGTCCACATAGGGTTTGAGCGTGCCGGTGAGGAACGCAACGTAACGGTCCCCGGCCGGCTCCGGCGCGTCCTCCCATGGCCACGGCGAGTACTCCACCGTGCGGCTGCCGCTGCTGGCAACACCGACGATAATGGCGCCCCCGGCAGAGCCATTGCGGAACAGCCCGTCGAGCCGCCGGTCAAGCTGCCAGCTGCCATACCATTCCCGCGACTGCCGCATGCGGCGGTCCAGATAATCATTCACATAGGGGTTGTCCCCGCGTGCACGGACCGGATCGAACAGATACTGACCATCCTGCATGTAAACGGCGGGGTAGCGCGCCCGCCCGCCACTTGCGGCACACGGCGGCAGGTACACCCACACTCGCACTTGCCGCCCCAGCGATGGCGCGTCCAGCGTGAATGCCGTGATGCCGACAGGCCCCTCCCCCGCCATGGGCTCGCGGGCGTCGGGGCCGTACAGCCCCGGGGCCGACAGCATCGCCGCGGCGGCCAGTACGCGCAGGAGGGGGCGGCGCCGGTTACCGGAAGGCGCACGAAGCGGCAGCACTGGACTCATGTCCGGTCACACCCTCCATCGGCGAACGTGACGACCACCCGGGGCGCCCGCAGTCAGCCTTGGGCCTGCGCCTCCTCGATGAGCAGACGCAGCGGCGGCGGCAGCAAGCGCCGCGCCGCCTCGCTGAGGCCTTGCTCGTGCTTCTGCCAGTATACGCCGGCAAGAACCACCCCCAGCCCGATGAGAACCAATGCCACGGGGAACAGCAGACTGTCGGCGAAAAGCTGCGCCAGATGGCCCAGGTAGATGGCGATGCCCATGGCCCCGAACACCGCGAACACCCGTCGGCGAAGGGCCGCGCCAAGCGCCAGCATCACGGCGTTGATCAGTGCGTAAAGCAGCCGCGAAATCTCGTTGCCGCTGTCCATTGCCGTCAGCCCGCCCCAGAACGCCGCGACCCCGGCGAGATAGAGCCAGAAAGCGAAGTCCCGCCGACGCCCGGTACGCACGTCCACCCAGAACGCGATACCGACGGTTGCCAGACCCAGCACCACGGACACCACTTTCCGCATCTCCCAGCGCTCCGACCAGCTGTCGAACAGGAACGGAACCAGGTCCATCTGCAGATACCAGAGGGTCAGGGCCACCAGGAACACCGTAAACGGCAGCCGGTAATACCAGAGCGCGACCGTCGCCACCGCCAGTGTGCCCAGCTCCATGAACAACCACCGCCAGTCGATGTAACGATGGTAGTCGGCCGCGATGAAATCCCCGGACCAGAGCCCGAAGACATGCTGCAGGCTGTAGATCGCCAGCGGCGTCATGGAAACGGCAAAGGTGATCATCACGCCCGCAGGTATCTCCAGCTGCCGCTGCAGAAACCACCGCGTCAGGGCTATTCCGAGCACCGCCGTGGACAGCACCAGAACCAGCATGGGCACGCCGGCCCAGGCCTCCCAGGCTTGCCCGATGAACAGGGCCAGCGCCGACATCGCGATAAAGCCACCCAGGTAATACAGGATGTGCGCGGCCCGAAAGCGCGGCCTGCCGCTCTCGATCCGTCGCTCGGACAGGAAACGCCAGAGCGCCTCGGCGGCATCCCGGGACAGAACACCGGCGTCGGCGGCGGCGTTCAGTTCCTGTCGACTGATTCGCATCCGTTGCTCCTCCACTTCCTGGCGCCTCCCCGTCTCCCCTTGCGTTCATCCCGCCGTGGCGCGTGGCCGTAGGCAATCTGGCCTTTTTGGAGCCAGCCAACCGGAGAGAGTATACCGACAGCCCCAACAAGACCCCGTCACGCCGGTCGCCGGAACTCGTCCCGCATATTACGACGAAAGCGGGCCCGCGGGTGCATTCGACGCCCGGGCGCCGGTCAGCAACATGCCGCTCCACTCCTGTGCGATCCGTTGAGGCGACTGACGCTGGATATGGATCACCAACGAGTGGGCCTGGCGACGGCGGGCAACCAGCTCGCGCCTTGCCGCCAATGCCCGTACCAGCCGGCGGGGCCAT
>JASFMS010000083.1:0-7221 GCA_050117435.1 Ectothiorhodospiraceae bacterium
GACATGTCCATGAGCCAGACCTGGGCGTGAAAGCGGCTCTGGAAACCCGCGTCGCTGTCCTCGATGGCGGCCTTGAGCGCGGCCCGCAAGGCCGGATCCGGGCGTGCCGCCACCGTGGCGGGCGGCCACATGGCCCCCGCCAGCACAACGAGCAGAAATATGGTGCACAGCCCGCGCGATCGGGCCATCGCGTGCCCCCGTGTCTCGCCTGCACGGTCCCCGGACCCGGCCGGCCGCTGCCGGCGCGGGATTCAGCCGAGGCGTTCGCGCAGGTACCCCGTGATTTCGTCGATCGCTATGTTCTGATTCTCGGTATCCCGGCGCCCCCGATACTCCACCGTGCCGGCCTCCAGGCCCCGGTCGCTGACCACGATCCGGTGCGGGATGCCGATAAGCTCCATGTCCGCGAACTTCACCCCGGGACGCGCGCTGCGGTCATCCCAGAACGGTTCCAGGCCTGCCTTCGACAGTTCGTCGTAGAGCCTTTCGGCGGCGCTTGCCACCGCCTCCGACTTGTGCGCGTTGATGGAGACGATGGCTACCTTGAATGGTGCCAGCGGTGCCGGCCAGATAATGCCGTTCTCGTCATGATTCTGCTCGATGGCGGCGGCCACCACGCGGGAGACGCCGATCCCGTAGCAGCCCATGGTCATGGGCACCTGACCGCCGCTTTCGTCGAGAACCTGAGCGTTCATGCTCTCGCTGTACTTGGTGCCGAGCTGGAATATGTGGCCCACCTCGATGCCCCGGGTGATCTCCAGTCGGCCCTCGCAGCTGGGGCACTGCTCACCAGCCTTGACCGTCCGCAGGTCGGCCACTTCGGGAAGGGGCATGTCCCGGCCCCAGTTCAGGTTGATCCAGTGGTAATCCCGGCGATTGGCGCCGGAGGAGAAATTGGGCAGGCGCGCGGCGCGGGCGTCGACGACCGTTCGGAGCCCCTCCGGCAGGCCCTTGGGACCGATGAAACCCTTGGGGACGCCGGTGGCCTTCTCCGCCTCCGCGGGTTCCGCGAGGTGGACATCGCTGGCGCCGAGCGCACGCGCCGCCTTGACCATGTTCAGTTCATCGTCGCCGGCGACGAACAGCACGGCCGGTTGCCCGTCCGCCATCACCACGACGGTCTTTACCACGCGGCTCTCGGAAATGCCCAGCATCCGGGCCTGTTCGGCAACGGTCTGAATGCCCGGTGTCTCGTGCTCTTCCGCCGCAGCCGAAGCCTCATTTGCCGGGGCTTCGGGGCGGCTCTCGGCGAGCTCGGTGTTGGCGGCGTAGTCGCACTCCCGGCACGCGGCAATTTCGTCTTCGCCGGAGTCCGCCAGCACGTGGAACTCCTCGGAGACGCTGCCGCCGATGGCACCGCTGTCGGCCCGCACAGGGCGAAAGGAAAGGCCCAGGCGCTGGAACACGCGTGTGTAGGCTGCACGCATGTCGTCGTAGGTCTGCTGAAGGGAGTCCTGGGACTGGTGGAAGGAGTAGGCGTCCTTCATGACGAATTCCCGCGCGCGCATCACACCGAAGCGCGGCCGGATTTCGTCCCGGAACTTGGTCTGGACCTGATAGTAGGTGACCGGGAGCTGCCGATAGCTCTTGATCTCCCGACGGACGAGATCGGTGATCACCTCCTCGTGGGTCGGGCCGAAGCAGAAATCCCGCTCGTGGCGGTCCTTTATTCGCAGCAGCTCCGGACCGTACTCCTGCCAGCGCCCGGATTCCTGCCAGAGCTCCGCGGGCTGCACCGCGGGCATCAGCGTCTCCAGGGAACCGATGGCGTCCATTTCCTCCCGTACCACGCGCTCCACGTTGCGGAGCACGCGCAAGCCGAGGGGCAGCCAGGTGTAGAGACCGGCGCCCAGCTTCTCGATGAGTCCGGCGCGGAGCATCAGCCGGTGGCTCGCGATCTCGGCGTCGGCCGGTGTTTCCTTCAGCGTGAAAAGGGGAAAGCGGGTGGCTCGCATGAGGACGCAGGTCTCCGATTCGTGGCCCGATGGTCGCGAACCGGATAGGGTATCCGATGGACGCTCCGAAATCGACGTGCCAGGAAGCGCCCATTGACCACGGGCTTCTGAACTCGATTGGAACGGGGCCGACGCCGGTCAAAGTGAGTACAGCGTTCAGGGGTCAATGGCACGCGGGAATGGTGCAGCGTTTCCCTCGGCGCGCTACGCGAAAACAAGGGAGTTTGGTGAACCGAATAACCGCCGTTTTCGCGTCGCGCAACACCGCCGCAGGCGTTCCCGGGCGCTCGCAGAGGTAGGCGATTCTTCACAAGCTCTCAGCGTCTCCCAAAGCCACGGGGATCGGCGGGACCCAATCTCCGTGGGCCCTCCGGGGAAGGCCAGAGGGACCGTGCCGGGAGTACTGGCGCCAGACAGACGCTTCGCGGCGGTGTCAGTCTTGCTGACAGTACGTGTCCAGGTATTTCCGGTTCTTCGCGATCTGCTCCTTGAGCTGTTCCTCGGTGTAGCGGACCACCTGGCCGTCGGCGCTGCGGTAGCGAGCCTGAACGCCGCCGGCCTCCAGAGCCTTGATGTTGTTCCGCGCCAGTTTGCATTGCTGGCGCAGAAACTCCGTGTCCGACTTTGCCTTTGTGTCTTCCGGGCTCTTCTGGTCGTCCGAGGCTGCCGTGCTCTCGGTTTCCGCCGGCGCCTTCTTCCGGGCCGAGGCCTTGGCGGTACCGGAGGGTCGCGAGGCGTGCACATTCACCTGTTCACCGGATTGGCCGGACGGTACTGACGCGCCGTAGTGCACGTTGCCTTCGGCATCCGTCCATTTGTAGATCTTTCCGGCCGGCGCCGCCGGTGCGATCAGAATTGCGGTCAACGCAACCGCTGCGGCAACAGTGCGCCACATTGCAGGTCCCTCCCGAAGAATCGATCGTGGCCATTATGCGGGGGTGACGGGGTTGCCGGAATGCTGCCACCCGACGGGCGGGCCCATTTGTCCGACGCCTGCGGTATCGTTACGCGCCCGCGGACTGCTTGACGCTTATGCCGATCGCAAGTAGTTTTGACCCCTTCTCGAGCGCACGTGACGCGAACCCGGGCCCGAGGGGAGCGCGACGGGCGCATCCTCGCGCGAGTCAGGACACTCCGGAAACCTTCGTTTTTTCGGGGCGTCAGTCCATTCGGTAAGGATTATGCGGCATATCATCTCCATTCTCGTCGAGAACGAGTTCGGCGCCCTGGGGCGCATCGCCGGGCTGTTCACCGCGCGCGGGTACAACATCGACTGTCTTACCGTGGCGCCCACCGACGACGCCACGCTGTCGCGCATGACCCTGGTCACCATCGGCGACGACCGGATCATCGAACAGATAATCAAGCAGCTCAACAAGCTGCTGGACGTGGTCAAGGTGCTCGATATCACCGAGGCCACCCACATCGAGCGGGAGATGATGCTCGTCAAGGTGCAGGCCACCACCGGCGAGTCACGTGAAGAGTTCAAGAGACTCGCGGACATCTTCCGAGGCCGTGTGCTCGACGTTACGGACAAGACCTACACCATCGAGCTGACCGGCACCAGCAGCAAGCTGGACGCCTTTCTGGAGGTCATCGGCCGAAAGACGCCGGTGGAGGTGGTTCGTTCCGGTGTGATCGGAATCGCCCGCGGCGACAAGCAGATGCGTGTATGACGGCGGTCCCTGTGTGGACCGCGAGCCAAACCCAACGGGGGAGCAATGAAAGTCTTCTACGATAAGGATGCCGACCTTTCCATCATCCAGGGCATGAAGGTGGCGATTGTGGGCTACGGCTCGCAGGGCCACGCCCATGCCAACAACCTCAAGGATTCCGGGGTATCCGTGGTGGTGGGTCTGCGTCCCGGTTCCACGTCGGCGGACAAGGCCCGCAACGCCGGGCTGGAGGTCGCCTCGGTGGAAGAGGCGGTCAAGCAGGCCGATCTGGTCATGGTCCTGACGCCGGATGAGCACCAGGCCCGAATCTACCGCGATCAGATCGAGCCCAACGCCAAGCAGGGCGCAGCGCTGGCGTTCGCCCACGGCTTCAATATCCACTACGGCCAGGTGGAGCCCCGCTCCGATCTGGACGTGATCATGATTGCGCCCAAGGGCCCC
Source organism: Ectothiorhodospiraceae bacterium (assembly GCA_050117435.1). Classification (GTDB taxonomy): domain Bacteria; phylum Pseudomonadota; class Gammaproteobacteria; order Nitrococcales; family Nitrococcaceae; genus JASFMS01. The sequence continues at coordinate 4,073 of JASFMS010000083.1, forward strand.
GGCCACCTGGTGCGCTCCACCTACGTGGAAGGCGCCGGCGTGCCGAGCCTGATCGCCATTCACCAGGACGCCACCGGCCGTGCGAAGGACGTGGCGCTGTCCTATGCCGTGGCCAATGGCGGCGGTCGTGCCGGCATTATCGAGACCAGCTTCCGTGAGGAAACCGAGACGGATCTCTTCGGTGAGCAGGTGGTCCTCTGCGGCGGCATCACGGCGCTGATCCAGGGTGGCTTCGAGACGCTGGTCGAGGCCGGCTACTCCCCGGAGATGGCGTACTTCGAGTGCCTGCACGAGACCAAGCTCATCGTCGACCTGCTCTACGAGGGCGGCATCGCCAACATGCGCTACTCCATCTCCAACACCGCCGAGTACGGTGACTTCACCCGCGGCCCCCGTGTGGTGAACGAGAAGTCCCGGGAGGCAATGAAGGAGATCCTGGCGGAGATCCAGAACGGCAACTTCGCCAAGGAGTTCGTGCTGGAGAACCAGGCCAATGCCCCGAGCCTCAAGGCCATGCGCCGCAAGGCCGCCGAGCACCCCATCGAGGTGGTGGGCGAGAAGCTGCGCAACATGATGCCCTGGATCAGGGAAAAGCAGCTGGTGGACAAGTCCAAGAACTAACGTCCTCGAAAGGGGCGGTTGGACTTCAAAAGGCCGGGAGCAAGTCCCGGCCTTTTTTTGTCTGGCCAAAGATGAACACAGATGAATCGGATGGAGTAACAGCCGGGAATTGCGCGTGGGCTGACGGGAGGCCAAAGGCCGTTTCCGGCGCATTGCCGCGGGCAACCCCAACGCACAATGCCGGGAACGCTGCGCTTACCCCGGCCCACCGCTGCAGGGACACGCCGTCGTAGCCCGAGGGTGCGAATCCGCGTCGCCGACTCAGTCCACAGCACTCGGCGCTCAGTCCTCTCTCCCTATCCAATGCATCCGTGTCCATGTGTGGCTAACAGCAGGCCCCTGACATGCCGGAGCGAAGGGGGTACCCTGTCGCCCGTGCTGAAGCCGGGATCGCGATCATGAACGACGACACCAACCAGACCGCCAGACCCCGTCGCCGCGGGATCTACCTGCTGCCCAACCTGCTTACCACCACGGCGCTGTTCTTTGGTTTCTACGCCATCGTCTCCGCCAACGCGGGGCACTACCAGACGGCGGCCATCGCCATTTTCGTCGCCATGGTCATGGACGGCCTGGACGGCCGGGTTGCGCGGCTGACGAATACCCAGAGCGATTTCGGCGTTCAGTACGACAGCATTTCCGACATGGTGTCCTTCGGGGTGGCGCCGGCGCTGGTGATGTACACCTGGGCGCTCTCGGGACTGTCCGGCCTGGGCGATTTCTGGGGCAAGCTGGGGTGGATCGGCGCGTTCATCTACGCCGCCTGCGCCGGCCTGCGCCTGGCGCGGTTCAACACCCAGGTGGGCGTTGCCGACAAGCGCTACTTCCAGGGCCTGCCCAGCCCTGCCGCCGCGGCGACGCTGGCGGGCATGGTGTGGGCCGGCAACCGGCTGGACTTCGGCGGCATCGCGACCGGCATACCCGCGCTGGTGTTGACGGTGTTCGCGGGCATCCTCATGGTCAGCAATATCCGCTTCTACAGTTTCAAGGAAGTGGATTTCCGCTACCGCGTGCCGTTCATGGCCGTGGTGCTCATCGTCCTCGGCTTCGCGCTCATGTCCGTGCACCCTCCCACGGTGCTTTTCCTGCTCGCTCTGGGTTACATGATCTCCGGGCCGGTGTTCACGATCATCCTGCGCCGCCGTCGTCGGCGCCGCCGCGGTACCGAGTCGGGGCGGCACACCTGACATTTCCAGCCGCGGATGAATGCGGGGGGGAAGGGCTGAGTGACGAGGGCTGAGGACTGAGGCGGGGCGGCGCCGTCGGCCGCTTCGGCTGTCCGCGCCTTTACCGAGCCCCCGAGGGGCATCGCTGCGCGCTGCCCATCCTGCGAAGCCGGGAGACCGGGAACAGCGAGTTCGCGGTCCTGGCCGCATCCGATCCATCCGTGTCCATCTGTGGCTGATCCCTGCAACCTGCCCGGAGCCAAGGTAAGAAAAACGCCGTCACCCCCTCCGAGGCCCTCGCGCCAAGGAAGATTCGCGTCCATCCGCGGCCAAAAAACGATCCTGCTCAAGGCGTTCAGCGTGTATCCTTTATCCGGCAGGCATTACGGGAGCGGACTCATGGCGGACAAGGACCACCTGATTATCTTCGATACCACGCTGCGCGACGGCGAGCAGAGCCCCGGGGCTTCCATGACCCGGGAGGAGAAGATACGCATCGCCAAAGCCCTGGAGCGGCTTCAGGTGGATGTCATCGAGGCCGGCTTCCCCGCCGCCAGCAACGGGGACTTCGAGGCGGTGCGGGCTGTCGCGGAGACGATTCGGGAGAGCACGATCTGCGGCCTGGCGCGTGCCCGGGACGGTGACATCGACCGCGCCGGTGAGGCCGTAAGGCCCGCGGCCAGCGGGCGCATTCACACCTTCATCGCCACCTCGCCGATACACATGAAGATGAAGCTCCAGCTGGAACCCGACGAGGTGCTGGAGCAGGCGGTTCGTGCAGTGCAGCGGGCACGCCGCTACTGCGACGACGTGGAGTTCTCCCCCGAGGACGCCGGCCGGTCCGAGCCGGATTTTCTCTGCCGCATCATCGAGGCGGTGATCGATGCCGGGGCCACCACCGTCAACATTCCGGACACGGTGGGCTACAACGTCCCGGAGCAGTTCGGCGGCCTCATCCGGGAGCTGCGCGAGCGCGTTCCCAACTCCGACAGGGCGGTGTTTTCCGTGCACTGCCACAACGATCTGGGACTTGCCGTCGCCAACTCTCTGGAGGCGGTGCTCGCAGGTGCACGGCAGGTGGAATGTACCATCAACGGCCTGGGCGAGCGGGCGGGGAACGCCTCGCTGGAGGAGATTGTCATGGCCGTGCGCACCCGCCGTGACTTCTTTCCCTGCGACACCCGTATCAACGCCCGGGAAATCGTCCCCGCTTCGCGGCTTGTGGCGAACGTCACCGGCTTTCACGTGCAGCCGAACAAGGCCATCGTCGGCGCCAACGCGTTCGCCCACGAGTCCGGCATTCACCAGGACGGTGTGCTCAAGCACCGCGAGACCTACGAGATCATGAAGGCCGAAGACGTC
>JASFMS010000084.1:0-7189 GCA_050117435.1 Ectothiorhodospiraceae bacterium
TGCCGGCGGGGCGGACGAGGGTGTCAACGATCGCCTGATGAAGCTGCTTTTCTTTATCGGCGGACTGCGGGATCACGGCGCCGGCCGGGTTACCGCGGTGTTGCCCTACCTCGCGTACGCCCGCAAGGACCGCCGTACCAAGGCTCGCGATCCCGTGACGAGCCGGTATGTCGCCCAGCTGCTGGAGGCCGTTGGCGTCCACCGGCTGGTCGCCATGGACGTCCACAACCTGGCCGCGTACCAGAACGCCTTCCGCATTCCGGCGGAGCATCTGGAGGCCCGGCCGCTGTTCGTCCGCGAGTTTCTGCGCGATCCGGCATCCCGTGATGCCGTGCTGGTCTCCCCGGACGCCGGCGGTTACAAACGGGTGGAGCGTCTGCGTGAAACCCTGACCATGCAGCTTGGCGCCGCGCCGGACATCGCCTTCATGGAGAAGAAGCGCAGTGAGGGCGTTGTCTCCGGCGAGGCACTGGTGGGGGACGTGAAGGGGCGTACGGCCGTCATCCTGGATGACCTCATCAGTACCGGCTCTACCCTGGCCCGGGCCGCCGACGCCTGCCGGCGTGCCGGTGCCGTGCAGGTTATCGCCGCCGCCACCCACGGCCTGTTCACGGGTGATGCCGCAAGGATTCTGAGCAGCGCTCCCATCGACCGGCTCATTGTCGCCGACACCGTGCCGGTCCCCGGCACGGTCCGGACGGCCCTGGGCGATCGCCTGACCGTCCTGGACACGGCCCCGCTCGTTGCGGCGGCCCTGCGTTGTCTGAACACGGACGGTTCGCTCGGCGACACCGTGGAGAGCTTTGTTTGAGCCTTGAAGGACTGTGGTCGGGGCAATGAGGACTGAGTGGGATGCGCCGTACGCGCAGTCCTACGATTTCCGGAATGCCCGGAGAGATGGGCATCAAACCGCTCTGCCCATCCTGTGGACTGACTGAGATTTCTGGTGGGAGCGGCACCCTCGCCGCCAATGCGGTATTTTCCAGAGCGTGTTCATACGCTGCTCCCGCGGGGTGACTGCGATCTATTCAGCAGTAGGCCGGAATAAGGGCCGACAGGCCTGTTTCCGGCATTCCCCATGGGGGCGAGGCCTGTTCCCGATGCCGGGAACGCTGCGCTTATCCCGGCCTACTCGCCCCAGACGCACAGTCCTCATCGCTCAACACACAGTCCTTCACATCACATACCCCCGTGCCAGTTCGAGGTAATGAGTGGCCCGGTTCAACCACTTCTCGCGGTCGCGCTCCGGTTCCCGGAGCAGATGCCAGACGGCCAGCTTGGCCCAGAGCAGGGCGCGACTCGCCTTGTAGAACCGGACCAGTGGTTCCGGCGGGTTATCTCCGGTCTCCGCGGCGTACGTCTCGAGCAGCCGCCTGCCCACCCAACCTGCGTCCCGCCGGTCGCACTCCATGGCGAGGAACGCGAGCTCATCGGCGGCGTCCATGGTGCGCAGACGGCGGCTGAACTCCAGACCGTCCAGGGCCACCGGGGCTGGAGTGAGGTAGACGTGTTCCGGGCGGAGATCCCCGTGAGCGGGAATAATGCGGCCCGCCTCGGCGCGCTCCGCGAACGCGTCCCGGTATTCCCGAATCATTTCCGAGAGGGCCTGGCAGAGCTTCTGTACAAGTTCGACGTCGAGGCCGTAGCGGCGATCCGCCAGTGCCCGGGCATGCTGCTGTACCGCCCGCTGGCTGGCGTTGACGTACTGCGGTCCGGTCAGTCGCGCGCGACGGTTGCCGGCGTAGTAGGCGCTCAACATGCGGGCGACGCCTTCCACGTCCGCGGCGGAAACACCACCGGTGCGCAGCAGGTTATCCAGGCACTGGGACGAGGGCAGCCGACGCATCTTGACCAGATGTTCCACTGGCTGGCCGTCGCCTTCGAGGACCAACCTTCCGCGTTCATTCTCGGTGACGGCGATGACACCCAAACACACGTCCGGCGCCAGCCGGCGATCCAGACGCGCTTCCTCGCGACAGTTGCGCAGGCGTGCGGCGAGTGTGGAATAGTCCAGATAGGGGTAACGCAGTGCCTTCTTGAGCTTGTAGACGTGGCGATCGGTCAGAAACACCCACGAAAGGTGCGTCTCGACGACCTCCAGTGGGCCGTCGCCGGGGTAGCTTTCCCGGCGTTTCAGGTACTCGACGACACGGCGTTGACGTTGTCGTTCCTGCCCGGCGCTTGCAGAGCCTTCTCGACTCACGGGAGCCCCTCTCGTCATTGGATCGCCTCACCCGCAGTATCGGACACCAAGTACCGAAGCGGGCGCCATGGAGTATCTCCCCGGGGCTGTGTCGCAACGCCCGCCGGGTTACGATCGCGACACGAAAGACCGAACAATAAGGAAGTCCAATGCGCGATCCCCGTGATCGTCTGGCCCGTGTGACCAGCGTGGCACAGTTCCGCGAACGCGCCCGACGCCGTATTCCGAAGGTGATGTTCGACTATATCGACGGCGCGGCGGAGGACGAGGTGACGGCACGCCGCAACCGAACCGTCTTCGAGTCCGTGGAGCTGGTGCCCCGATCGCTGGTGGACGTGGCCAATGTTCATCAGGCCACCAGCGTGCTGGGGGAGAACATCGATCTTCCGGTGGTCCTGGGCCCTACCGGAATGACGCGGCTGTTCCATCACCACGGCGAGAAGGGGGCGGCGGCCGCCGCGGCGCGGGCGGGAACCGCGTACGGCCTCTCGAGCCTGGGTAGCACCACCATCGAGGACGTGGCCGCCGCGGCCGCGGGGCCGAAGTGGTTTCAGATCTATGTCTGGCGGGATCGCGCCCTGGTGCGTGAGCTCATCGAGCGCTGCCGGGAGGCCCGCTTCCAGGCGCTGTGCCTGACGGTGGACGTGGCGGCGGCCGGCAAGCGCGAACGGGATATCCGTAACGGCATGACCGTGCCGCCCCGGTTGAGTGCGAAAACGGTGCTGGACGGCTTGCTGCATCCGGCGTGGACGTGGCACTGGCTTACCGGGGAGCCTCTGGAGCCGGCCAACGTGGCGCGTGCGGCGGCGGAGGCCGTTGGCGAGGGCGGCAGTCTGCTGCAATTCGTCGACCGGCAGTTCGACCCGTCGGTCACGTGGGACGACGCGCAGTGGATGATGGAACAGTGGGGCGGATCGTTCGTTATCAAGGGCATATTGAGCCCCGACGATGCCCGGCGGGCGGTGGAAGTGGGCGCGGACGCCATCGTGGTGTCCAATCACGGCGGCCGGCAGCTGGACCACACGCCGGCCACCCTGGAGGTGCTTCCGGAGATCGTGAACGCGGTGGACGGCCGGGCGGAGGTGTACCTGGACAGCGGCGTTCGGCGCGGAACAGACGTGATCAAGGCGCTGGCCCTTGGGGCCCGGGCCTGCCTGATCGGGCGCCCCTATCTCTACGCGCTGGCCGCTGACGGCGAGGCCGGCGTGAGCCGGCTGATGGAGATCTTTCGGGACGAGATTCGCCGGAGTCTGGCGCTGCTCGGATGTCCATCGGTTCAGGATCTGAGTCGCGACTATCTTCGGCCTGCAGTACCACCTCTTTCGACAGACCGGTAGGCCGGGATAAGCGCGGCGTTCCCGGCATTCCGGGGCGGGCTTGCCAAGGGGCGATTCGCGGCGAGGGCGCCGCTCCCACTGCGGTGGGTGTATCCGCCCGGGCTTTCTCGGTGTGGGAGCCGCGCCCTCGCGGCGAATCCGGTTCTTCCGCGGCCGGCGTCGTTCCCACGGGAGTCCGGCTCGGTCGCTGCACCAGCCGCCGTTGGATGGGCAGAGCGCCAGCGATGCCCATCAATCACGCCAAGTTGATGGCGAGCGTCAGGAAGGGCCGGCGGAACGCCCACCGGTTCCCCAGGCCCGCTCGAAGATGTCGTCCGCCGGGTCTTCCGGTGCGATGCGCGACCGGCCGGTGCGGTTCTTCTGGCCCTCCTCACGGACCTGCGACGGCGGTTTCCCGAAGTGCGCGCGGAATTGGCGGGAGAAATGGGCCGTGTCCGCGAAGCCGCACTCGGATCCGATCTCGGTAATGCTCCGGTCGGTGTTGCGCAGCAGCCATAGGCCGTAGCGCAGCCTCAGCTCCCGGGCGAACTGGTGCGGGCTCATGCCCAGCTCGCTGTTGAAGGCCCGCTCCAGCTGCCGGCGGGAAACGTTGACGTGGGCGGCGATCTCCTCGGTGCCCAGCGGTTCGCTCAGGTGCTGCTCGATCAGCAGAATCGCCCGGCGCACGCGGTTGTCTTCCACCTGTTCGTACAGCGGCGGCTGGGGCTGGGAGTTGCTGCCGCGCCGGGCATGGTCGATGAGCATGATGTGCAGACTCTTCTGCGCCCAGGTGCGGCCGCGGTGGCGCTCCACCACCCAGGCCGCCAGGTCCGCCGCGGCGGCGCCGCCGGCGCAGGTGATGCGGTTGCCGTCCACCACGAAGAGCTGGTCGGCCACGGGCGTGACGTCCGGAAAGCGGTCCATCAGGTCGTAGTAGTGGTACCAGCTCACGCAGCACCGCCTGCCCTTCATCAGGCCGGCCTGAATCAGCGCGAACGGTCCGGTGCACAGCCCCACCAGGGCGACCCCTTTGGACGCGGCGCGGCGCAGGTACTCCACCGTTGCCGCATCCGCGGGCGGCTCGCGGGAGAGCAGCCCCCCCACCACGACGATGTAGTCGAATCGGCCCGGATCCGCGAACTCTTCCCAGGGAGTGATTTCGATGCCGCAGCTGGAGCGCACCGGGCTTCCGGTCGAGCCCATCACCGTCCAGCGGCAGTGGAGTTGCCGGCTGGAGTCCCCCTCGTCGGCGGCGAGCCGTAGGCAGTCGATGAACGCGGCGAAAGGCAGCAGCGTGAATCGCGGCAGCAGAATGAATCCAATGGACAGCGGCACACGCTCGGTACCCTGCCGGCTCGCGGAAGCGCTCACATCTTCCCCTCCCCGGATCAGCAACTCAGTTCGGAATCGTTATCGTTCTTATGCCGCAAATATACAAGCCAGAAGCGCTACTGTCTTGCCGCGTGCTTCGACTGACCGTCCGGGACCAACCGATTAACGGATTATCCGATCAACCGCCCAACGCCCAATTAACCAATTAACGCTCCACCCCCTCAAGCACATGATCCAGCCACATGCCCGCCAGCCGGTCCGACAGCCGGTTCTGCTGCTGCCGTGCGGCCAGGTTGTCCAGGTCGATCCAGGAAAGGGGCTGATCCTGTCCGGCGCAGGAAAACACCGGCCGCGTCCGCTCGCCGGTTTCCGGGTCGATCTGCCACTGCAGGCACTGGGCGCAGACGCCCTTGAGCATGCACTGCATGGGGCTGCCGACGGTGCCGAAGGCTTCGACGCCGGGGGCGAAGTAGTCCCGGAACTCGCCTTTGAGGTTTTCCTGGAAGCCCTTCAGCAGGCCGGTGCCGCCCATGACCATGACGCGGTCCACGTCGGAGAGAGGAATGCCCGGAGCTTCCGTGGGGCCGATGTCGCCGTCGCCGTAACGGCGCACCACGTCGATCATGTCCGTGGCCGTGAGGCTCATGTCCTGGGGCCGGCGCGCCTCGATGGTGGGTTCGGAGGCCGTGCACCAGATGATCTGGTCGGCCCCGCCTTCCAGCTCGTCCTGATGATCCACGTCGCCGGCACGGCCGAAGGCGGCCACGTAAAGAACCCGATTGCCGGCGGCGCGCAGCGCGGCGCCGATATCCAGCATCACCGCGGCGCCCCAGCGGCCGGCCACCACCATGATGGTCTTGCCCGTGGGCATGTCCGTGGGCGCGCCCGTGGGACCCATCAGCACCAGCGGATCGCCGGGCTGCAGCCGGCCCACCAGTCGCGGACCGGCACCCCACTGCAGCACCATGAGGCGGATCATGTCGTCCTTCACGCCGGTGCCGCTGACCGTGAGCAGGGGAATCTGCAGCCGCGTACCCCTCACTACCGGACTGGTGGACTCGAAGGTCTGCATGCGGAAGAACTGGCCGGCGCGGAAGTTTCGCGCCGCCATGGGCGCGCGGACCCAGAGCTCCACCATGGCCGGGTTGTCCCGGTTGATTTCCACCACCCGCGCGGTGAAAAGATCATCCGTTCGCGCCAGGAAATCCGTTGCCGGCTCCGGCTGCGGTTCCGGGCGGTTGGCGAGGTCCGCCATGACCAGCGGGTAGCTGCGCTGGGCCGAGGCGATGGCCTTGACCACGCTGCCGTGGAACGCCGGGTGGGTGTCGCCGACGAAGCTTACCCGGCGCCCGTTGTCGTCATAGGAGGTGAAAGGCCCGAACTCCGGCGACTTGCAGTGTGGGGCCACGTCCACCGGCTGCAGGTCCTCGGTGTGGGCGACGTGGGGCAGGAAGTGGTTGCCGTCCAGGGCGAAGGTGCGCGGGTATTCCCGCTCGTAGATGGTGTTGGGCACCGTGCCGGCGGCGACGAAGATGGAGCGCGCGGGCAGCGTCACCTCTTCCCGGCTGGCGAGCCAGCGGCCTTCCTCGCAGACCATGCGCCGGCATACCAGCTCGCTGACGTGGTCATATTCGTCCACGCCGGCGTAGAGCGGCTCCAGCCCCTCGGCGTAGTAGAGCCCTTCTTCGGTGGCCTTCACCACCTCCTCGTGGTTGCGGATGTAGGCGGGGGAGGCGTTCATGCCCTTGCGGTAGGCGATGGTGACGCCGCCCCACTGCCTCAGAAGCGGTATGAAGTCCGGCTCCTCGCCCGCGGCGGCGGCGCGCTCGCGTTCCGCGCGCACGGCCCGGCCGTGGTCGAGGAATTCCTCCAGCGTGGCCCGGTCCTCCTGGTTGAGACCGCCGGTGACCGCCGCCTCGCCGCGACTTTCCGCCAGCGTCTCGTAGCGCTTCAGGACCTTCTCCACCTGCTTGATGTAGTACGCCTGCACTTCCGTGGCGGTATCCACGCCGGTGAGGCCGCCGCCGATGACCACGGCGGGCAGGCGGACCTGCAGGTTGGCGAGGCTGGACTCCTTGCCGGCGCCGGTGAGCTGCAGCGCCATGAGGAAGTCGCTGGCCTGGCGCATACCGCGGGCCAGGCTGTTGCCCATGTGGATCACGCGGGGGAGGCCGGCGCCGGTGGCGTTGACCACGTGATCGAAGCCAAGCTCCCAGGCGTTGTCCAGCGTCACGGTGCCGCCCAGGCGGGCGCCGCCGTAGGCGCGGAAGTTGTGGCGGCGGGCCAGGGTCAGGTAGATGAGCTTGAGGAAGTTCTTGTCCCAGCGCACCGTGATGCC
>JASFMS010000085.1:0-7116 GCA_050117435.1 Ectothiorhodospiraceae bacterium
GGACGTGCGAGCCGAGATCTTCGACATACACCTACGACGACGCGAAATCGACCCGGCGGATTTCGACCTGCAACGCCTGGCGGAGGTTACAGACGGATTCTCCGGCGCGGAAATCGAACAGGCGGTAGTTTCCGCACTCTACCTCGCCCGCTCCGAACGAAGCGCGCTCGACCAGGAACACCTGGAGACGGAAATACAGCGCACTCGACCTCTATCCGTTCTAATGGATCGGAAGATCGCCGCACTGCGCGCATGGGCGGCCGAGCGCACGGTCTTCGCCGACTGACAGCCATCCTCACCGTGGCAAACTGCGACGCGCGATACAGAAGAGCGTTGTTCACGAAAAAGGTCCCGGTGCACGCGACAGCGCGCAACCGCCGAAACCAGCCGGTGCTATGGTTAATGTATGTTCGGTGCGAGGCTTCCGCTATGCGCTTCGATTTTGATCAATGGGCCACGCTTGCCTCTGACGATCCCGAGAAGTTTGAAACCAAGCGACAGGCAGAGATTGATGCCTTCATCTCAGCTCAGCGTGCATCCCGGCAACAGCACCTTCGACGGCTGCAGTGGCGTATCGATCGTGAGCGGGAGCGCTGCGGCACACCGCTGGCGGCCTGCATCAGGCTGTCGAACATGATGTGGGGGTCCTTTGCTGGGCCCAACGGGCTGGCGGAAAGCCTCAACGGCGTCCCAGCTTCGCGCAAACGACTCCCCGCCACCAACGGCAAGGTTCTGCCGTTCCGCACCCGCAAGCACTGACCGGAAGCGAAGCAGGTGAGAGACAACTGCGGAACCGCGGGTGTAACCCCTTGTCTTTGGGGCCGCCAGGCTCTATGATTTGCGCCTTTTCCGCGAACAGGTACTGCCCCGGTGGCGATCCGGGTCGCTCGCAGTCAGAAGGTGAGAGCATGAAAAAGGATATCCATCCCGAGTATCGCGACGTGGTGTTTCAGGACCTGTCGGCCGATTTTGCGTTCCTGACCCGCTCGACGATCCGTACCGACGAGACCATTCAGTGGGAAGACGGCAACGAGTACCCGCTGGTAAAGATCGAGGTCTCCAGCGCCAGCCACCCGTTCTTCACGGGCAAGCAGCGCGTTCTCAGCAGCGGTGGACGCGTGGACCAGTTCCGCCGGCGTTACGGGAAGCTGGCGAAAGGCAAGTGACGCCGACACTGCACGGACAGCAGTCGTACAACAAAAAAAGGCGCCCTGCGGGGCGCCTTTTTTTGTTGCCGAGAGAATAATTTGCGTTGTGCTCTGCAACAGCACTATCGGGTCAGACTCATGATCGGCTTCCCGCCTATTGGGATTATTGATACTATCTCCGCGGCTCCATGGCCCGGCGGCGACGCCGGACCGTGGTTTTTGGCGGGGCACCGTCCATTGAGCAACCGGAGTCGGACCGGGCAACGGCCAGGCCGGGCGATCGACCCGTAGCGGTGGCGCAGGCCCGGGCCAACGCAGGGACTCCGGCGTGGACCCACAGTCGGTGCATGGCCGCGATGTCCAACGCGCGGCGGCACCAGACGCCGGGATGCCGCGGCTCTGCCCTCAAAAGGGGCAGAACCCCGGCACCAGGCGAAACCAGGAGAGCGATTCATGTCCGACAAAACCGTCACGATCACTGACAACGCTTCCGGCAGGAGTGTGGAGTTTCCGGTTCGTCAGGGCACCCACGGTCCGGAGGTCGTGGACATAAAGAACCTCTACAAGGAAATGGGGTACTTCACCTACGATCCCGGCTTCACCTCCACCGGGAGCTGCCGCAGCGACATCACGTTCATCGACGGTGACGCCGGCGTGCTGCTGTACCGAGGCTACCCCATCGACCAGCTGGCGGAGCAGAGCTCGTTCCTGGAAGTGGCCTACCTGCTCATCAACGGCGAGCTGCCGCGGAAGAACGAGCTGGAGACGTTCGAGGACTCCATCACCCATCACACGATGGTCAACGAGAGCCTCAAGAACTTCTTCAACGGCTTCCACTACAACGCCCACCCCATGGCCATGCTGACCGGTGTCGTGGGCTCACTCTCCGCCTTCTACCACGACACCATCGACATCAACGATCCGGAGAATCGCGCGCTATGCGCCCACCGGATCATCGCCAAGATGCCGACGATCGCGGCGGCGGCATTCAAGCACATCATGGGCGAGCCGTTCGTCTACCCGCAGAATCGCCTCAGCTACTGCGGCAACCTGCTGAACATGCTCTTTTCCCGCCCCACCGAGGAATACGAGATCAACCCGGTGGCGGAAAAGGCACTGGATCAGCTGCTGATCCTGCACGCCGACCACGAGCAGAACGCGAGCACCTCCACCGTGCGCCTCGCCGGCAGCACCGGCACCAACCCGTTCGCTGCCGTCGCTTCGGGCTGCGCCGCGCTCTGGGGCCCCGCACACGGCGGCGCCAACGAGGCGGTGCTGAACATGCTCGAGGAGATCGGCGACGTCAAAGAGGTGCCGAGATACATCGACAAGGCGAAAGACAAGGACGACCCCTTCCGTCTTATGGGCTTCGGCCACCGGGTCTACAAGAACTACGACCCCAGAGCGACCATCATCCGCAAGACGTGTCACGAGGTCCTGGACGAACTCGGCGTTGCCAACGATCCTCAGCTTGAGCTGGCAATGAAACTGGAGGAAATCGCCCTGGCGGACGACTACTTCGTGGAACGCAAGCTCTACCCCAACGTGGACTTCTATTCGGGCATCATCTACCGGGCGCTGGGCATTCCCACCGAATTCTTCACGGTGCTGTTCGCCCTTGGCCGCACTCCGGGCTGGGTGGCCCAGTGGATGGAAATGGTGGCCGACCCGGAACAGCGCATCGGCCGGCCACGCCAACTCTACACCGGCGCCGCCAAGCGCAGTTACGTTCCGATGCACCGCCGCGGTGCGTGACGACAGTTTGCCGCGGACTGGACCGGGCCCGGAGCGTCGCTCCGGGCTTTTTCTCTCCGACCTGATTGGCGCCGGCGGGCGGGAGCCTCACACGAAAGTCAGGGCACTTCGGGGGTTCGATTCGATAACTCGGCGCTGATAAGCTGCCTCACCTCCTCCGGACCTGCCCGCCTGACCGGCTGCCCGTCGACACGACTGCGAGGCGGGTGGCTGACCCAGCGCGTCGCGAACACGGCCAGATCCATCCGTACCCCACCCGCGACGAAACGGTAGACGGGGACGAACCCGTACTCTTCCCGACCGAAGCGATAACGCCGCTCTTCCGTATCGTAGGGTATATCACTCTCCATCAGGAACACGGCGACCTCGTCCGGCGTGTCCGCGAAGAGGTGGAGATTCACTTCCGAGCGCTCATCCGCGGTGCCGTCCAGCACCGAGCCGACCAGCCGCGGACGGAACCTCGCGAAGAACTCCATGGCCTCCAGCGCGGCTTCGCGAAGCCGGCGCACGTTGGCCGCCTGCTCATCACCACCGAACAGGCGCTGGTACTCCGCAAGCGCCTCCTGAATCTCGCGGTTCTGCGGCAGGTTTCCCGTGCTAGGGGCGCCAAGCCGCGCCGCAGCCTTGCGTTTCGCCAGATAGAAGTCGTGCAGGCCCTCGTCGGCCATTATCCTGGCCGCCTCGCGGACCAGGCGCTCGCGCATCCGACTGTCGCGTGTGGCACTTCGCCGCGCCATTGGCCCAGTCCCTCGCTTCACCCCGAAAAGGATCGCCCCGTCAGAAGAGCGACTTACCCCCCGCCGCTTCCGACTCGCCACCATCGCGGCTACCCACCTGGGGTTCAGCCTTGGGTACGTTTCCGGTGCGGAAAGTTTCGAACATCGCCTTCGGATTGTCGGCCGTCGTGACCTTGCCGGTTTCGCTGTCGATGCGCACCGTCACCAAGCCCGACGGCTGCTCCAGCGGCTTCTCGGGAACTCCTTTTAGCGCAGCGCCCATGAAGTCGATCCACATCGGCAAGGCCGCCTTGGCTCCGGTCTCGTAGTGCCCGAGCGGCTGCACCTTGTCGAACCCCACCCATGCCGCCGTGACCAGGTCCTGATTGAACCCGGCAAACCACGCGTCCCGCTGATCGTTGGTGGTTCCCGTCTTGCCGGCCAGATCGTGCCGACCCAACCGGAGCGCCTTGCGGCCGGTACCGTGGCGAATCACATCCCGCATCATCGTGGTCATCAGGTAGGCGTTGTCCGCCGAAATGACCCTGGGCGCCACTCTGGGACCGCCGCCGGCATCATCCCCGGCGGCCGCGGCCGTAACGGCGGCGGCCTGCCCGTCGGCCGTCTTCGCCTTGTCCGCCTCCGTCGCCTTGTCGGTGCTCTCGCAATCCGCACAGACGCGTACAGGATCCGACTCGTACACAACCTCGTCGTCGTCGTTGACTACGCGATCTATATAGTAGGGTTCGACACGGTGACCACCGTTGGCGAACACCGCATAGCCGCGAACCAGCTGCAGGGGCGTAACACTCGCACTGCCTAGGGCGAGGGAGAGATTCCGCGGCAGCTGATCCGGCTGGAAGCCGAACCGCGTCAGATACTCGATGGCGGTATCCACTCCCACTGATCTCAGCACACGAATGGAAACCAGGTTGCGGGAGTGGATAAGTGCCTGGCGCAGCCTCGTCGGGCCGAAAAACTTGCCGCTGTAGTTTTGCGGACGCCAGGTGCTCTCCAGCGCCTCATCCCGAAACACCACCGGCGCGTCATTGACCAGCGTGGCCGGCGTAAAGCCATTGGCCAACGCCGCCGAATAAATGAACGGCTTGAAGCTGGACCCCGGCTGACGCCGCGCCTGAAGTACGCGATTGAATTTGCTCTGGTCGTAGGCGTACCCACCAACGAGCGCAATGATGTGTCCGTCCTGCGGTGCGATTGAGACAATGGCACCCTCCACTTGGGGCACTTGCGCCAGCCTGGGACCATCATCGGTGGTGCGCACGCGTATTATGTCGCCGGGGGAAAGGACGTCCGCGGGCTTCGCGGGTGCCTTACCCTGGGCATTGCGGCTAACGTAGGGTCTGGCCCATTTGATGCCGTCCCATGGCAATCGCCATTTCTCGGCCCGCTGCCGGTCGAACAGCTCCGCCCCCTTGTCGTCCACTGAAACGACGAGGGCGGTGGTCAGTCCCCCCGCATTGACCTGGTCCTTCAGAGCCTCCGCCCAGCGATCGGGCCCTTCTTTCCCCGTCAGCTCGACGTGGGCAAGCGGCCCCCGGTAACCGTGTCGCTCGTCATATTCGTGCAACGCCTCGCGCAATGCTGTACCGGCAGCCTTCTGGCGGCTCGAATCCACCGTGGTGTAGACCGTATAGCCATCCGTGTAGGCGGCTTCCTCGCCGAAGCGTTGAACCATACGGGTTCTGACCATCTCCGCGACATACGGTGCATCGAGCTCCGACTGACCGCCGTGGAGCCGGGCGGTTATGTCGGCCGACATGGCCTTCCGGAAGCGAGCATCGGAAATGAAGCCCAGGTCGTGCATCCGGCCCAGCACGTAGCCACGTCGCACCAGGGCGCGCTTCGGATCGGTGACCGGATTGAAGGCGGAGGGAGCCTTCGGCAGGCCCGCTATCATCGCGAGCTGGGCCAGCGTGAGCTCGCCGAGCGGTTTGCCGTAATACACCTGAGCCGCAGCCCCGACGCCGTAGGCGCGGTGACCCAGGTATATCTTGTTCATGTAGAGCTCGAGAATCTCCTGCTTGCTGAGTTCCCTGTCGATTTTCAGCGCCAGCAGGATCTCCCTGCCCTTGCGCAGGAAGGTCCGCTCCCGGGTCAGAAAGAAGTTCCGTGCCACCTGCATGGTGATCGTACTGCCGCCCGGTCCTTTTTCTCCAGTGCGAACTAAGTACCAGATTGCGCGAAGAATGCCTTGATAATCTACTCCTGGATGCTCGAAAAACCGCTGATCCTCGGCGGCGATGAAGGCATTCACGAGGTCCTGGGGGGCCTCGTCGTAATGGATGGGGGCACGTTTCTTCTCACCGTACTCGGCTATCAGAACGCCATCGGCGGAGAGGACACGCAGCGGAACCTGGAATTCCACGTCCTTCAGGGACTCCACCGGCGGCAGATCCGGCGCGAGCACCAGGTAGGCGACACCGGCTCCGCCCAGCCCCAGAAGGCCCAGGCCGAGAAAGCTAGCGAGGAGGTAGGCGATGATGCGGGAGAGGCGTTTCATCGTGATTTGCGGCAAGAAAGGCTCAGTGGAGCGGGAGTATAACACCCGTTGTCCGGGCACAATGAGCAGTACGCACGACCTTTGCCGGTCCTTGATATCCCGTTGAGGCTGGTATTGAATGTGCTGGTATACGAATAATACCTAAACCGACAAGGAACAAGGAAAAATTCCGTGGCTCTCTTCCGGAAGCAATCGACCCCGCTGCTGGGCATCGACATCAGCTCAACGGCCGTAAAGCTTATCGAGCTGCGCAAGCAGGGCGCGCGGTTCCGGGTGGAGCACTACGCCGTGGAGCCTCTGCCCCAGAATGCGGTGGTGGAAAAGAACATCAGCAACCTTGACGCCGTCTCTGACGCCATCCGCGCCGCCGTGAAACGCTCTCAGAGCAAGACCAAGGAGGCGGCCGTCGCAGTGCCGGGATCATCCGCGATCAGCAAAGTCCTGACCCTTACCGGCGGGCTTAGCGATGCGGAAATGGAAGCCCAGGTCAACCTGCAAGCTGACCAATACGTCCCCTACCCCTTGGAGGAGGTCAACCTGGATTTCCAGGTCATGGGTCCCTCGGCGTCAGGAGGGGACGATGTGGACGTGCTGCTCGTGGCGTCTCGTAGCGAGAACGTGGAGATCCGGGTCGACGCCCTGCAGGCCGCCGGCCTCACGCCTCGCATCGTGGACGTGGAGAGCTTTGCCCTGGAGCAGTCGTTCTCACTTGTCGGCCCCGACCTCGACGGCGGCATCGAGCAGACAGTAGCTGTCATTGATGTTGGTGCAACCATGACCACGCTGACCGTGTTCGACGAGGGACGTATCGTCTACACACGCGATCAGGTCTTCGGTGGACGGCAGCTGACCGAAGAAATCATGCGCCGGTACGGACTGACGTTCGAAGAGGCCGGACGGGCAAAGCGGCAGGGCGGATTGCCCGACACCTATGAGGAAGAGGTACTGGCTCCGTTCAAGGACGCAATGGCGCAGC
>JASFMS010000086.1:0-7111 GCA_050117435.1 Ectothiorhodospiraceae bacterium
ACAACTGGTCAGACCACTCAGGCGATAAGTATAGAAGCACAGGGTGGTGGGGAAGCAAGCCTTTTCTGTTCGGCCGACGGGTGGCGTTCTATGTGGGCCGCGGTTGAATGGGCCGCGGGCGACCCAGCCGGTCACCGCCCCGGGCCTGGCTCCATCACCGCCTGGCAGGGTTCGCAGATAACCTCGCGGTTGCGGTCAAGCCGGACAGCGGTGAGCTCGCCGCCCCAGAGGCAGCCGGTATCGATGCCAAGGATCCCGTCGCCGGTGTGCAGGCCGAGCGTGGACCAGTGGCCGCAGATGACCGTATTCCCGCGCTCCAGGCCGTGGTGGCCCGGCACCCGAAACCACGGGTAGTGGTCCGGCGGCGCCTCGTCTATGGGACCCTTGAACGAGAGCCGCAGTCCCCCATCGCCGGCGCAGTAGCGCATACGCGTGAAGACGTTGGTTATGTAGCGAAGCCGGTCCCAGCCCTCCAGCCGCTCGTCCCAACGGTCGGGCTCGTCACCGTAGATGTTCCGGAAGAAGTCGGCGAACTCCGGGCCGCGCAGCGTGTGTTCAAGCTCCCGGGCGCAGCGTCGTGCGGTGGCCAGATCCCATTGCGGCGAGATTCCCGCGTGCACGAGGGTGAAGGGCATGCCCGGCTCCTCATGCAACAAGGGCCGCTCGCGCAGCCAATGCAGGAGTTCGTCGGCATCGGGCGCCTCCAGCACCGCGGCAAGGCTGTCGCCGCGCTTGAGCCGTCCATCCCCGGCCCATACGGCGAGGAGGTGGAGGTCGTGGTTGCCGAGGACTACCCGGGCGCTGGCACCCAGGTCCCTGACGAAGCGGAGCACCTGTAGCGAATCCGGTCCCCGGTTCACGAGATCGCCGGTAAACCACAGGCGGTCCGCGCATGGGTCGAACTCAATGCGCTCAAGCAGCCGTTCAAGGGCGTGGAAACACCCCTGGATGTCCCCGATGGCATAAACCGCCAAGGTTGCCGCTCCGTATTAGCCTGTTGGCTCCTCGACCCGGTTCGCCGTGCCGGCCCGGATCGCCCACCGGATGCCTACGGTGCCGGGCCGCGAAGGTGTGTGCAATGCCCGGGTCCCTGTTGCATTGCACACAACGCCTCTGATTCTAGGGTTTCGGGCGCCGTGCGGAAAGGCGGCCGACGCGTCGACGCATGCCGATACTTCCGCAATCGTCGGTCATTGCGGTAATTGTGCTACATTGCTCGCCTGAAGTGTGAACGCACGCACGGAGTTGTCGGCGGCTGCCGCTAACCTGAACCTGTCGGGGTATGCGAGCGGCGCAGGCACGTTGTTCGCGTGACCGCACACAATACGAATAAGTCATGAAGGGGGAATACGACGGATGTATCAATCTCGTCGCCGTTTTCGAAAGCCGGATCTGATGACCTCTCTAACCGTGTCGGTGGTCGTGGCCGTCGCGGTCACCGTGTTGTTGCCCTACATGTAGGCTTTCGCGTTTCGCGAGCGAGCCGAATATGTCTCCGCCGGGCAGGGCTTCAGGATCCGTCCCGTCTAGATACGAACTGCAAGCACGTCGCACGGCGCCCCGTGAAGTACGGCATTCGCCGTAGAGCCGAGTAGCAGCGCCAGGCCGTGGCGGCCATGGCTGCCGACCACGATAAGGTCCACTTCCTGTTCCCGTGCGAAGTCCAGGATTTCGTATTTTGTGTGTCCCACCGCAACGGTGTGCTGCGCCCGCGGCACGCCCAGCCGGTCCGCCAGCTCCCGAAGGCGCCGCTCGGCATTTTCCAACAACTCCGATTCCACCGACGTCGCCGGGGGAATCATGAGCTCGTTACCCGGCTCCACCGGCATGTTCTCAACCACGTGGAGCAGGCTCAGCCGTGCCTCGTACTTCTCCGCCAGTCCGAGCGCGCGCTGGGCGACGCGGTCGCTGTCCGGCTGAAAATCCACGGCGATCAGTATGTGTCGGTAAGCCTCCATCGACCTTCCCCCTCTATCAGGCAGCGGACTGTGCCTGTCGTTATTGGCGTGGGCGCCGTTTTGTCTTCAGTATCAATCGACGTTCCGCCGTCGTCCAGAATTTCGGCGTTTGCCGCCGCCGTTGTCAGCCCCGACGGGCAACGGCATTCGCCAGACGCGCGAAGGCGGCCAGGTCCAGGGTCTCGGCGCGGCTACCCGGGTCCACGCCCGTTGCCTCGATTCGGTCCGTGTCGAGGAGCTTGCGCAGCGAATTGCGCAGGGTTTTGCGGCGCTGGGAAAACGCCCGGGTCACGACTGTGGCAAGGGCCTGCTGATCCGCTACGAAAACCGGCGGAGTCGCGTGGGGGAGCAGGCGCACGAAGGTTGAAGTCACTTTCGGTGCTGGTCGGAATGCCCCGGGACCCACGTCGAACAGCGGCTGGACCCGACAATGGAACTGCAGCATCACCGACAGCCTGCCATAGTCTCCGCCGCCCGGCGTGGCGGCCATGCGGTCCACGACCTCCTTCTGCAGCAGGAAGTGCATGTCCGCGACGGCGGCGCCGGCCGAGGCGACGTTGAACAGCAGCGGCGTGGAGATGTTGTAGGGGAGGTTGCCAACGATACGGAGAGGGCGTTCGTCGCTGCGGAGTGCCGCGAAGTCGGTGCCCAGCGCATCCTGCTCCAGCACTTGCAGGCGACCGTTGCCGGAATGCCGAAGCTGCGCCGCCAGGTCGCGGTCAAGCTCGATTGCCGTGAGCTCTCCCAGGCGCTCCAGGAGCGGCTCCGTGAGTGCGCCCAGCCCGGGTCCGATCTCCACCATGTGCTGTCCCGGTCGGGGATCGATCGCGGCGATCATCCGCGAAATGACGCCGGGGTCGTGGAGGAAATTCTGGCCGAAGCGCCGGCGGGGGCGATGGTCCATGGGGTTACGCTCTCCCGCGTCTGGCCAGTTCGGCTGCCATGTCCACTGCCGCGCGAAGGCTGCCGCCGTCGGCCTGGCCGGTGCCGGCAAGGTCCAGCGCCGTGCCGTGATCCACGGACGTGCGAATTATGGGCAGACCCAGAGTGACGTTGACCGCGTGACCGAAGCCGGCGTACTTGAGTACGGGCAGTCCCTGGTCGTGATACATGGCGAGTACCGCGTCCGCCCTCTGCAGGTGCCGTGGCGTGAAAAGGGTGTCCGCGGGCAGAGGACCTTCAAGGACGAGGCCTTCGCCGCGCAGTCGTTCGAGAGCGGGCTCGATGATCTCGATCTCCTCGCGCCCGAGATGGCCGCCCTCGCCGGCGTGGGGGTTCAGGCCGGCTACCAGGATGCGGGGTTGCTCAAGGCCGAACCACCGGCGCAGGTCGGCGTCCAGGATGCGTGAGGTTCGTTCCAGTGTCTCCGCCGTAATGGCGTCCGCCACGTCCCGCAGGGGCAGGTGAGTGGTCACCAGGGCGACCCTCAGCGATCCGGCTGCCAGCATCATGACCGGCGTGACGTCTCCGCAGAGCCTGGCCAGGAATTCGGTGTGGCCGCTGAACGCGACGCCCGCATCATTGATTACGCCCTTGTGCACCGGCGCCGTTACCAGGGCGTTGAAGCGGCCGTCGCGGCAACCTTGGGCGGCCAGGCTCAGCGTTTCGAGCACGTAGGGCGCGTTGGCGGCATCCAGAACCCCGGCGCGGGCCGGACGACGCAGGGGCACGGGCAGAACTTCGAGTTCGCCGGCGCCGCAGCGCGCCGGGCCGTCGGGCCGGTACTCGTGGATGGTGAGATCCGTGCCGAGCTGCTTCGCACGCTCGCCGAGCAGATCCGGGTCCGCGACCGCCACCAATCGCGGGTTCCGGGCCGCCTGTGCCAGAGCCACCACCAGATCCGGGCCGACACCGGCGGGTTCGCCGGGCGTCAGGGCGAGCGTGCTCGCGCTCACGTCAGCTCTCCAGCCGGTAGTCCACGTAGGCTTCCTCGCGAAGCTGGCGCAGCCATAGCTCCATTTCCTCGTCTTCCTTGCGCTGGCGGATCTGTTTTGCCACTTCGTTGCGCTGGTAGTCCTCCGTGGTGTCCTGGTCGCGCCGGTCGAGAACCTGGACGATGTGCCAGCCGAAGCGGGTCTTGAAGGGCCGGCTGATCTGCCCCGGTTGCAGGCTGTCCATTACCTGGGAAAAGCGCGGGTCCATGTTCTGGGGATCGACCCAACCGAGGTCGCCGCCGTCGCTGGCGGTGCCTTTGTCGTCGGAGTTGGACCGGGCCAGCTCGGTGAACGATTCGCCGTTTTCAATGCGTCGGCGCAGCGACTGCAGGCGCTGTTCGGCGTCCTGGTCGCTGACCACGGCGTTGGGCCGTATGAGGATGTGGCGGGCGTGGGTCTGGGTGACGATATGGCGTTTGCCCTTGCGCACGTCGCTGAGCTGAAACAGGTGGAATCCCGAGGGGCTGCGCAGTACCTGCGTTACGTCGCCCGGATTCATGTCGGGTACGCGGTCGGCGATCATGGTGGGAATCTGCCCGGCGCTGCGCCAGCCCAGGTCGCCGCCCTCCAGGGCGGTGCGGCTGTCGGAGTAGCGCGCCGCCATGTTGGCGAAGTCGGCGCCCTGCTGAAGCTGCCTGCGAACGTCCTCGGCCTGGCTGCGGGCCTGCTGTATGGCGTTGGGCGAGGCTGCTTCGGGTACGGCGATGAGAATGTGGGCCAGGCGGTACTCCTTCTGCTGGTTACCCTTGTTCTGTTCCAGCGTCTGTTCGATTTCCTGCGGGGTTACGTTGACCCGCTGCTGCATCTCCCGCTGCCGCACCCGGGAAATGACAATATCCCGGCGAAGCTGCTCGCGGTATCCGGCCATGTCCATGCCTTCGCGCTCCAGCGCGTCGCGGAATTCGGACAGGCTCAGGTTGTTGCGCTGGGCGACCCGGCGCACGGCGGCGTCCAGCGTGGCGTCGTCGACGCTGATGCCCATCCGCTCGGCGGCGCTGAGCTGGAGCTTCTGCATCACCAGGCGCTCCAGAACCTGACGCTGGAGCACGTCGTGGGGCGGCATCTTGACGTTTCGCCGCTGCAACTGGGCGCGCACGGTGGCCATTTCCGTATCCAGCTCGGACTGGAGGACCACATCGTCGTTCACCACCGCCACGATACGGTCCAGCACCTTCGCCGCCGGGGCGGGCAGAGGGCCGCCGAGCAGTACCAGCGCCGTCAGAAGGGGTATGAGGGCTCTGCGCAAGGTTCCTCCTGCGGGTTTGCGTTCCGCGTCTGCATCAGTATTGCGGCGGGTTGTAGCCACGCACCGCGTCGTTGAGAAATTCGATGATTTTATCACCGACTCCGCCCAGACCCTTGAGTTCCAGCTGCAGCATCGCCTGATCGGTCAATGCGGCCTCGGCGTCGCCCCTGTCCACGAGATAGGAGCGGTAGACCGCGCGAAGTGCGTAACAGCAGCTGTCGTACTGCAGGCCGGCGAAGCGTTCCTGCACGCGGTCGTTGAGGAGGTCCTGGGACCAGCCGCCCACCACCTGCCAGCGATCCAGCACCGGGGTGGCGAAACTGAATTCCGCCTCCTCGCGTGAGCGTTCACCGTCACTCCGACGCACCCGGTAGTCCAGGTTGACCACCTGAGTCCGGCTTCCTTTCCATTGGAACCGGGTACGCAGGTCATCGTTCCCCGACTCGTCCGGATTGAACTGGTAATCGGCGTCCACGCTCAGCCCGGCCGGAAGGCTCAGGTTCAGCTCGGTGATGATGTCCGAACGCGGGCGCGTTTCCGGTGCCGTGCCCCTCAGCGTCACCTGCCGGTCGGCGAAATAGAAGATCTGGCCCGCGGACACGCTCAGGTACTCGCGGCCGTTGCCGCCGTCCAGCACCCTCGAGGTCAGGCCGGTGGTGAGCTGATTGGCGTCGCCGATGCGATCGGGGCCCGTGAAGCGGTTGACGTCGTAGAGGCTCGAGAAGCTGAACGACGCACTGGTGGTGTCGAAACGCGGAAGCTCGTTCTGGTCGCGCTCGGGGACATAGAGATAGAACAGCCGCGGCTCCAGGGTCTGGCGAAGCGCCTGGCCGCCAAGGGTGAAATTGCGCTCGAGGACGATCCCGGAATCCACGCTGTAGATGGGAAGCGCACGCTGCGGTGTCTCCGGCAATGCGGGATCGGGGCGGTCCAGGTTGTACTGGGTGTGCTCCCAGGCGACGCTGGGTACGAAAAAATACCCCGGGGCCCGAAGCGGCGCCGATACCCCGGCCTTGATGTCCACCCGGGAGCCCGTGTCCACGAGATTCTTTTCGGGGTGGACAAACTCCACTGCCTCCGTCTCCAGCGTGGGACGCAGCGGGCCGATTCCCTCCAGCGGATCGTAGAGGAACTGCAGTCTCGGGCGGCGGGCGTAGGGGAGGTTGGCGTCGCTGATGTTCGGGTCCACCGTCTGCCAGCTCTGGGCGTCGGCGGAGAGTGTCCAGTCCTGCTGCGCATAGCCCGCGCTTACGCGGCTTTCCAGGTTGCTCTCGGCGCTCTCGTCCAGGCGCGTGCTGAAGTCTCCCAGGTAGTCCGTGTCGCTGACCCGCTGCTGCAGCAGCTCGCCGCGGAAATGCTGCCCCAGTGCCAGGCGATGGCGCTGCATGATCGACCAGCGGTCTTCTCCGTAGGCCTGATCATCGGGCAGGTAGCTGCCGCGGATTTCCCCCGAGAGCGAGCGCGTCAGGTACCGGAATTCATTGCTCAGCATCAACCCCCGCCGCGCGTAGACGGTGGGGGTGATGGTGTCGTCGTAGTTGGGGGCAAGGTTGAGGTAGTACGGCGTGCTCAGCGATGCCCCGCCGGTGTCGGAGTTGCCGATATTCGGGGCGAGGAAGCCGGTCTTGCGGCCGCTGCCCACGGGAAAGCTGATGTAGGGCGTGTAGAACAGCGGCACGTGCCAGAAGGAGAGCCAGGCGTTGTAGGCGACGCCTTCGCGCTCCTGGGTGTCGATGGTCACCTCGCCGGCGTGCAGCCACCAGTCTTCCTCGCCGGGGTTGCAGGTGGTCAGGGTGACGTTGCGGTAGCGGGTCCGCGACTCGCTCTCCACGTCAACGGAGTCCGCTTCGCCGTGGAGGTGCCCCGCCTCTACCCGGTAGCTCACCTGGCTGAACTGACCGGTGTTGTCGTCCAGGTCGTAGGTCCCGCGGTCGCCCTTCATGACGACCCCGGCCTCGTCGTAGCGGAAGCCG
>JASFMS010000087.1:0-7103 GCA_050117435.1 Ectothiorhodospiraceae bacterium
ATCCAGGATCCGGAGACCGGCGACGTCCTGGTGGACAGCGTTGGCCGGCGCTCCTACGCCAACAGCGTGGCGTACGGCCCGTCGCTGGGCGTGAACATCGTCCTGGGTTACATCCCGCACGAGTACGCCCAGGAAGGCC
This sequence comes from Ectothiorhodospiraceae bacterium, assembly GCA_050117435.1. GTDB lineage: Bacteria > Pseudomonadota > Gammaproteobacteria > Nitrococcales > Nitrococcaceae > JASFMS01. The sequence continues at coordinate 140 of JASFMS010000087.1, forward strand.
GCGAGCTGGAGATGGAGTACTTCAGCGAGCGCTACAGGCTCCGCATCGAGTCGGTGGGTTACCGGGCGCTGTACGACCCGGAAAACGAACGCCTCAAAACCTGAGCGGAAAGCTCAACAGGAAGGGCCGGGATTATCCCGGCCTTTTTTTTGTTAGCCGCCGATGAACGCCGACGGACGCAGATCGAAGGGCGTTATATTAGCCACAGATGGACACGGATGAATCGGATTTCCGTCGGTGTTCCGGTGGTTCCAGACGGGCCTGAGCGTCAGGTTTCACCGATCGGTGGCGGATGGCTGCGGCCGACGATGAAGATTCGCGGCGAGGCGCCGCTCCCACATCGGGAAGAGGCGCTTCGGCCCGAGCCTTCCGTGGGAGCGGCGCCCTCGCCGCGAATTCCCGATGGCGACGGTACCAACGGCTTTGTCAGGTACCGCAGCCCGAGTAGGGCGCAATAACCAAAGGGCATTGCGCCTCGCCACGGCTACCACTGTTTCCGTCTCTGACGAGTCGCGCGGGCCAAGCGCTGGCTCCACGGCGTTTCCCCACACGGACGGTCGCGGCGGACATGCCGGAAACGGGCCTAACCCCTCGTTCCGGCCTACGCTCCTGCCGGACTAACGGACTAACGGACTAACGGACTAACGGACTAACGGACTAACCGATTAACCGAGACACTCGTGCGCTCTGCGTGCTTTACCAATCAACCAATTAACGAATCAACCACTGCCGCATCACGCCTGCGCGGCGGACGGGTGGTCGCTGGGATCCATCGCCCCGGTCATGATCGCCACGGCATCGTTCATGCTGTGGGTCTCCGGTTTCACCACGGCGATGCGTCTGCCCAGTCGGTGAATGTGGATGCGGTCCGCCACCTCGAAGACATGGGGCATGTTGTGGCTGATGAGCACGATGGGCATGCCCCGGGATTTCACGTCCTTGATCAGCTCCAGCACCCGGCGTGACTCCTTCACGCCCAGGGCGGCGGTGGGCTCGTCCATGATCACCACCCGGCTTCCGAAAGCGGCGGCGCGGGCCACGGCAACGCCCTGGCGCTGCCCGCCGGATAGGGTCTCCACGGCCTGGCCGATGTTCTGGATCGTGAGCAGCCCCAGGTCCGAGAGCTTCTGTCGCGCCTCCCGGCGCATACCCGCGCGGTCCAGCTTGCGGAAGAGCTTGCCCATGATTCCGGGGGCGCGGCGCTCACGGCCGAGGAAGAGGTTCTCGGCAATGTCCAGCGCCGGGGCGACGGCCAGATCCTGGTGAACGGTTTCGATCCCGGCCTCCCGGGCCTCCATGGGACTCCGGAACTTTACCGGGTGACCATCCAGCAGGATCTCCCCGTCGTCGGGTTCCACGGCGCCGGACAGGGCCTTGATGAGCGTGGACTTTCCCGCGCCATTGTCGCCGATTACCGCCAGCACCTCGCCGGGGTGAAGGTCGAAGTCCGTGCCGTCCATGGCGGTGACCCGCCCGTAGCGCTTGGTCAGGCCGACCCCGCGCAGTACCGGTTGCACGTCGGTATTCATGATCAGACCCTCCGAATGCGTTGATCCACGGCCACGGCGACGATGATCAGCAGGCCAATGGCGAACTGCTGCCAGAGCACGTCGACACCGGCGAGTGCCAGGCCGTTGCGGAAGATGCCCACCACGAGGGCGCCGATGAGTGTGCCGAAGATGGATCCCCGGCCGCCGAACAGGCTGGTGCCGCCGATGACCACGGCGGTGATGCTGTCCAGATTGGACATGAAACCGGCCTGGGGGCTCACCGAGCCGATGCGTCCGATCAGGGCCCAGGCGGCGACGGCGCAGATGACGCCGGCGGTTACGTACACGGAGAACAGCACCCGGGCGGTGCGGATGCCGGAGAGGTCGGCGGAGCGCCGGTCGTCGCCGGTGGCGTAGACGTGCCGGCCCCACCCGGTCCAGTTGAGCGCGTACCAGAGGCCGATCACCAGCGCCACCATCATCAGCGAGCCGTAGGTAAGGCGGGCACCGAGGAAGTCCACGGCGTTGCCCGTCCACTGCAGCAGCGGTGCCGCCGCCGCGAGATCCTGGGAGCGGATCGTCTGACTGCCGGAATACCACAGCTTCAGGGCCGCGAAGACGTTCCACGTGCCCAGGGTGGCGATGAACGGTGGCAGTCGGAAACGGGTCACCAGCAGGCCGTTGACGGCGCCGCAGGCGGCCCCGGTGAGCATGCCCGCGCCCAGGGCCAGTGCCGGGGGCAGGCCGAAGTCCACCGCCATGCGCCCCATGACCACAGAGGAGAGCACCATGATGGCGCCCACCGACAGGTCGATGCCCATGGTGAGGATCACCAGGGTCTGGGCCGCTGCCAGGGTGCCGATGATGGTTACCTGCTGCAGGATCAGCGACAGGTTGAACGGGTGCAGGAAGCGCCCGCCGACCACCACGCTGAACACCAGTATGGCCATCAGCAGCACGATGGCGGGGGCGGCCATGGAATAGGTGTGGAAGAAGCGGTGAACACGCTGACCGGCGCTCAGGGTCCGCTCCTCGAAGGAGGCCACCTCGCCGCCGCCCGCGGAGAGTTCATAGGCGGCCGGCGTGCTGCGCCCCTGTGTCGTTGAATTGCTCATGACCTCATCCATCCGTATGCGAAGAGCCGGGCCGGGGCCGCTTCAGCCCCGGTACGCCGGTTCCGTTGATTCGGCAGGATCGCCGGGCTGTCAGCCCCAGCACATATCCAGGCCCTTCTCCGGGCTGGTGGAATCGATGCCCTTCACCGGGTCGTCCGTGATCAGCTCCACGCCGGTGTTGACGAAGTCCTTGCCCTCGCTGGCCTGCGGTTTCTTCCCGGTCTCCGTGTACTCGACGACCGCCTCGACGCCCATGGCCGCCATGCGTAGGGGGAACTGCATGGACGTGGCGCCGATCACCCCCGCCTTGACGTTCTTCACGCCGGGGCAGCCGCCGTCGATGGAGACCACCAGCGTGTCGTCCTCCCTGCCCACGGCCTTCAGGGCCTGGTAGGCACCGGCGGCGGCGGGTTCGTTGATGGTGTAGACGACGTTGGTGCGCGGGTCCTTCTGCAGCAGGTTCTCCATGGCGCGCCGGCCGCCTTCCTCGGCGCCCTGGGTGACGTCATGACCGACAATGCGGGGGTCGTCCTCGTCGCCGATGTCCTTCGGGTCCTTGAGGTCGATGCCGAAGCCCTTGAGGAATCCCTGATCCCGGGCCACGTCCACGGTGACCTCGCTGGGGTTGAGGTCGAGCATGGCGATGTGCGCATCCGCCGCACCGTCACCCAGCTGCGCGCGCGCCCACTTGCCGATGAGCAGGCCCGCCTTGAAGTTGTCGGTGGCGAAGGTGGCGTCGGCAGCGTCGGCCGGGTCCAGCGAGGTGTCCAGGGCGATGACCAGCACGCCCGCGTCCCGGGCCCGCTCGATTACCGGCACGATGGCGGCGGGATCGTTTGGCGTGATGAGGATGCCGTCGGCGCCGGCGGCCACCAGGTTTTCCACCGCCTGGACCTGGGACTGGTTGTCGCCGTCGAAGCGACCGCTGAAGGTGCGAAGCTCCACGCCCAGTTCCTTGGCCTTCTGCTTCGCGCCTTCCTTCATTTTCACGAAATACGGGTTGGTGTCGGTCTTGGTGATGAGGCCGACCAGGGGTTTGTCGGCGGCGCCCGCCGCCGGGACGATCACGGTGACGGCCAGCAGGGCCGCGGCCGCGCGCAGAACGAGATTACGCATCGCTGTTCTCCTCCTCGACTGAGTCGATGTTGTGACGCCGGGCCCGGGCGGAGCCGGGCGCGATCGTGCTCAGTAGACGAGTGGCGTGCTAACAGCGAATTTCACCGTTGCCGGCGCTCTGTAACATTTGAAACTTTGGCCCGCGATCCCACCGTGCGGCGTCGAGGCTGTATCATCGTGCGGGAACGTGGCGCCAGGTGCCGCCCGTTCGCTGCGACGACGGCTCCACAAAGAAGAGCCGTGCTCACGGGAGGAGAAACCATGACGGAAGTCGGGCGGCCGGCAGTGCTGGTGGTCGACGACGAACCAGGGATGCAGGAGCTGTTGTCCGAGCTGCTGGAGGACAATGGATTCCGGGTGCAGGTGGCCGCCAGCGGTGAGGAGATGGAGCAGGCGCTGGACCGGCGGGCCTTCGCCCTGGTGATCCTGGACCTGCGCCTGCCGGGCGAGGACGGGCTCGCGCTGGCGCGGCGGCTGCGCGAGCGTTCCACCATCCCCATCATGATGCTCACCGGCAAGGGCGATGAGACGGACCGCATTGTCGGGCTGGAGCTCGCCGCCGACGATTTCCTAATGAAACCCTTCAATAACCGGGAGCTGGTGGCGCGGGTGCGCGCCATGCTGCGGCGGGCGACGGAGCTCAGCAGCCCCGGTGGCCCCCGTGATGCAGCACACCACGAACGCTATGCATTCGGTGAGTGGATTGTGGACCTCACCAGCCGCGAGCTTCTGGACGGCAATGGCAGCCCCCGGTCCCTGACCACCGGCGAGTTCAGCCTGCTGGAAGCGTTCGTGCGCTCGCCCAACCGTGTGCTCAGCCGGGACCAGCTGCTGGAGCGTACCCGCGGCTACGACGCCGACGTCTTCGATCGCACCATCGATGTCCTCATACTGCGGCTGCGGCGCAAGGTGGAGCCCAACCCGCGTCAGCCACAGTACATTCGTACCGAGCGGGGGCTGGGCTACATCTTCGCCGCCGATCTGGTGCAGTGCTGAGGGCGTTTCGGGATGCCGCTGCGCGCATTGTTCCCGCGAACGGTCAGGGTGCGGTTGCTGCTGGCCTTTTCCACGCTGGCGGTTGCCGCCATGGTGCTGGCGGTGGTGGGCTGGCGGGCGCTGTCCAACACCCAGTCGGCGCTGCAGGGCTTCGACGAAAGGGTCCTGCCGGACATCTCCCGCTCCCTGGAGCTGGCGGAGCGGACGGCCAATCTCGCGGCGCTGGCGCCTTATGTTTCGGAAGCCAACGTGCCCTTTCAGGTCCAGGCGGAGAGCGAGGCCTTCCGGCAGCGAGTGCAGAAGGTGCTGGCCCTGGCCGGACGCATACCCGACCTCACCGACGCCGCGCCCCGGCTGCCCGGGTTGCTGGAGCGGCTCAACAAGACCCTTACCGAGCTGGTCGGACTGATCCAGCGGGATCTGTACCTCCGCGAGGATATCCGCCAGCATCTCTACCGCCTCGGCCAGCTGCGCCGTCGGCTGGACGCCGAACCCGAGGGCTCCCGGGCGGATACCGTGATGCGGCCGGTGATGGACGCGCTCCTCGCCGCATCGAGCGCGGACGGCAGCGAAGCCCTGGCGCATTTCCGCGATACCTTCGACCGTGGCGTGGATCGTATCCCGGAGAACGCCTTCGGCCTCCCCGCGCGTTTTCCCCGTGCGCTCACGGACATGGGCACCGGCACCGGCGGGATTTTTGCCCTGCGCCGCCAGCAACTGGAGCTCCAGCAGCGCAAGGGCTTTCTGCTGGCTCAGACCCGGGCCATATCCGAGCAGCTCAGCGCGGCTGTGCGTACCTACGTGGACGGGTTGCACCGACGCGTTGCCGATCAGGCGGAGTCCGTGGGCGGTGCGGTGCGCTCCGGGCGCACCGGGATCGTTGCCATCACCGTTGTCTGTGCCCTGGCCGCATTGCTGGGCATCACCCTGGTGCGGGGGCTGGTAGGCAATCTCAAGGCCGTGACCCATCTCATGACCCGTCTGGCCGAGGGCGATACCGCCCGTGCCACGCCGGCCACCGGACGCCGCGACGAGCTGGGTGCGCTGGCACGTGCCTTTCACGTATTCAGGGGCAATGCGGTCGCGCTCAAGGAGCAGACCCGTCTGCTCAACATGGTGTTCAACAACATCAACGACGGCCTCAGCGTGTTCGACGCCCACGGCCGTCTGGTGACCTGGAATCCCCAGTACCTGCAGATCCTGGAGCTGCCGGCCGAACGCATGCGCCCGGGCATGACGCTTGCCCAGGTGCAGGAGCTGTTGCCGGCGGCGGCCCGGGATACCTTCAGCGTCGGTGGTTCCGAGCTGAACACCTCCGAGGTCAACCAGCGCCGTCCCCGCCAGCCCCAGGCCTTCGAGCGCCATTTCCGCAACGGCAAGGTGGTGGAGTTCCGCAGCCGGCCCATGCCCGACGGCGGCTTCGTCACCCTCTACAGCGACCTCACCGACCGCAAGGCGGTGGAGGCGCAGCTGCGCCAGTCGCAGAAGATGGAGGTGCTGGGCCAGCTCACCGGGGGCGTCGCCCACGACTTCAATAACCTTCTCGGCGCCGCCATCGGCAATCTCCAGCTATTGGAAGAACGCCCGGAACTCTCCCAGCGTTCCCGCCGCAACGTGGAACGGGCGCTGGCGGCGTCGGAAAGGGGTGCTTCGCTGACCCGCCGTCTGCTCGCGTTCGCCCGCCGCCAGCAGCTGACCCCGGAGCCCACGGACGTGGACGACCTCATTCGCGGCCTGGTTGATCTGGTGGAGTACAGCGTCGACAGCAGTGTGCGCATCCGGATCGAGACCGACAGCGCGGGACGCCGGGTCCACGTGGATCGGTCACAGCTGGAGAACGCCCTTCTTAACCTGGCCATAAACGCCAGCGCCGCCATGCCCGACGGCGGCGAGTTGGTCCTCCGGACGGGTTTCGCGGAGCGGACGCCCTGGGAAGGCGCACCGGCGGGCAGCGTGGTAATCGAGGTGGCGGATACGGGATGCGGCATTCCCGAAAGCCTCATCGAGCGCGTCTTCGAGCCGTTTTTCACCACCAAGGAGGGCGGCCGGGGCAGCGGCCTCGGTCTCAGCATTGTCTACGGTTTCATCAAGCAGTCCGGCGGCGATGTGCGCATCACCAGCGCCGAGGGGCGTGGTACCACCGTGGCCATCGCCTTGCCGCTTGACAGGGACGGCCCGGAATCAAGGCCGGCACCGGAAGCGGCTCGCGCGGATGTGGATGGTGGCCCGTCCCGGCGGGTGCTGCTG
>JASFMS010000088.1:0-7069 GCA_050117435.1 Ectothiorhodospiraceae bacterium
CCGATTTCGGTCGGCGGACGCTGGGCCGCGGCGGAAAAATGTGCGCAATCCGTATTCGCGCGAATTTGCCGGCAGCGTTTTCCGAAGGCACGCTGCTCTGCTACGAATGGACCGGCCGGACCGGTAATGGAGCCGCCAGATGACAACAGCCATAAAACGGGCCCTGGTAGTCGACGACTCCCGACTGGCGCGAATCGCGCTGACGAAGCTGCTGCAGAAGCGCGACGTCGAGGTGGACGTCGTCGGAACGGGCACCGAGGCCCTGGACTATCTCCAGAACGAGCGTCCCGATGTGGTCTTCATGGACTACATGATGCCGGACATGGACGGCTTCGAGGCCACGCGGCGGATTCGCTCGCTGCCCGCGGACGGCCAGTTGCCGGTGGTTATGTACACCTCCCAGGACAGCGCCGAGGACCACGAAAAGGCCCGCCAGCTGGGTATCGCCGGATTTCTCACCAAACCCAGCGGCGAACACAACCTGGACCAGGTGCTGAGCGACCTCTCTGCTGCCGCGGCGGAGCCTCCGCCCGCCCCGTCTCCCGAACCGGAGCCAGAGCTGGAACTGGAACTGGAACCGGAACCGGGGCTGGAGCTCGATCTGGAGTCGGATCCGAAGCTGGAGCTGGAACCCGAATCGGCCGCCGAGCGCGAGCCTGAGCCCGAATTCGAACCCGAGGGCGAGCGTCCCGGCCCGGAGAAGCCCTCCATCGAGCCTATTCCCCTGCCGGTGCGGCAAACCCGATTCCGGCCCGAACCCGTGGAAGTGCGGGACGAGCCACCGGCACCGCCGTCTCCCGAGCCGCCGCCGGATGTGCGCCCGGCAGCGGAGCTGCCCTGGGACGAGATTCGCGAAGTCGCCCGGCAGGCCGCCGCGGAGGCGGCCGGTAGTGCCGCGACCGCCGGAGTCGGCGATGCGGTGGACGCCGCTGTTGCGCCCCTGCGTTCGGAGCTGGAATCCCTGCGCGGATTGGCGGACCGGATCGATGGTCTGGAGGCTGCCCGCGGCGAGCTGGAAGGAATCGGTGCGACCATCGAGGAACGGGCACGGGAGAGCGCGCGAGAGACCGCAGAGGAAGTCGCCACCCAGGCGGCGCGCGAGTCGGCCGAGGCCGCGGCACGTGCCGCCGTCAACGAGGCGGCGGAAGCCGTGGCCCACGAGACGGCGCGGGTGATCGCCGAGAACGTCGCTCAGGAGACCGCCACCCGGGTTTCCCAGGATGCCGGACCGGAGATGGCAAAGCGTGTCATGGCGGATATGCGCCGCGACATTCGCGACTACGTGAGCGAGATGCTGGCGGCCGACGTCTTTCGTGAGCAGATTGTCGAAATCGTGCGCGACAACGTCATGTCGGGCATTCGCGACGATATTGCCGAGCAGATCCTCCCGACCATCCGCCGGGAGGTGATTGGCGAGGTGCGGGCGCGGGCGGAGGAATACGGCACCACCGCGGCCGTAGCGGCGGCAAGGGAGGCGGCCACGGAGTCCACGCAGGACGTGCTGCGCGATGCCCTGGCCGACTTCGCCGTGGAGAGCGAATCCCGTATGAAGGGGCTTGCCGCGGAACAGACCGCCGGCCTGCGGCGCACCGTCGCCGCCTTCGCCATCGTGGGTTCGGCCCTGGTGGGTGCCTCGCTGGTACTGGGACTGATCGGCGCCGGCGTGCTGGGATGACCGGGGGCGGTCCGCCCCGGGGCCTCATTCGCCGCGTCGGGAAGCCAGCCGGTCCGCGGCGCGAATGGGTTCCGGCAGGCGGTAGCGCGGTGCACACGCCAGTACCCAGTGCACGGCGTCCTCGTGCGTGACGCGGTGGCCCGGGGAGACGAACAGCGGCCGGACGTTCGTCCGGGTGCGCAGAACCGTGCCGATGACCTCGTCACCGTCCTTCAGGTCGCTGCGACAGCCCTTCTCCCGCCCCGGTTCCCGATACTCGCCCACCAGCCGGCTCTTGCCGACGCCAATGGTGGGGAGCTCCGTTACGATTCCCAGATGTGAAGCGATGCCGAGCCGGCGCGGGTGGGCAATGCCCTGCCCGTCGCAGAGCACCAGCGAGGGTGGCTCCTCCACCTGTTCCAGGGCCGCCAGAACGGCGGGTAGCTCGCGAAAGGACAGCAACCCCGGCACGTAGGGGAAGCGGGTGGCCTCACGGGCGATGCGGGTCTCCACGACCTGAAGTTCCGGGTAGCTCATGACCACCACGGCGGCCCGCGCAATCCGGCCGCCGTCCTCGAACCCCATGTCCACCCCAGCGACGCGGGTGACCCGGCGCGGCCCGGGCGTCAGGCGTACGCGCCCCGCCAGGGATCGCTGCAACGCGACCGCCTCCCTGGGCGAGAGGGTCCATTCGTGCAGGGCATGAATCCGCATGGGCGCCAGTTTACGGCACACCGGCGCTGGTTTGCTTGTGCGGATTGGAGGGACGCTCTTGGCAGGCTGCGGAGCGTATTGGCGATCCCGCGAACGGTCCGCGGTTGCAAATGATGCCGTGCCACAGCGCCGCCCGGCGCGCGGCCTCTCGCGAATCGTTCCGCGTTGCCCTAAAGGTCAGGGTCGTCCAGCGGGTTACCGGGGAAATACGGTGCCACTCGATCCTCGAGGCCGTAGTCCTCGCGCATGACGTCCACGGAGCCGGACCAGTCCTCCGGCGGCTCGATGGGTTCCGCGCTTATCTCGAGCCAGGTTTCGAGCTCCAGTTCCTCGACGGCGCCGTCGAAGTACTGAATCTCCACGGACTCCTCCTCCGGATCGTACGCGACGACCTCGAAGGTTTCCCCCGTTGGCGACATGTACCAGTCGCCGACCACCGGCTGATAGCTGACGGCCATACCGAACCTCCTTGAGGCTGGGGACGCTTGTTGATCTTCTCGCGTCCCGGATCGGATGTCACGGAACGTATAGGCCGCGCTATCGGGCGGTTCAAGGGCCGTTGGTCGATCAGGGGCGGCCGGGCAAGCCGCCCCGGAGGCCTGTCGTCGCCTACGGACAGGGGTTGGGCCGGCCCGTGTGAATGGCCTCGATGCCCTCCAGCACCTCGTCGCTCAGCGTTACGTCCAGGCTGTCGATGTTACTGCGAAGCTGCTCCATGGAGGTGGCGCCGATGATGTTGCTGGTGAGGAAAGGCCGGGCCGTGACGTAGGCCAGCGCCATCTGGGCCGGATCCAGGCCGTGCTCGTGAGCCAGGTCCACGTATTTGCGGGTGGCCGTTTCGCCGGCGTCGTTGAGATAGCGGGTGAAGCGGGAGAACAGTGTCAGGCGGGCGCCCTCGGGGCGGCGGCCGTCCAGGTACTTGCCGCTGAGCATGCCGAAGGCCAGCGGCGAGTACGCCAGCAGCCCGGCCTTCTCCCGGTGCGAGATCTCGGCCAGACCCACCTCGTACGTGCGATTCAGCAGGTTGTAGGGATTCTGCACGGACACGACCCGTGGCAGCCCGTGCTGTTCCGCCAGGGCCAGGAAGCGCATGACGCCCCAGGGGCTCTCGTTGGACAGTCCCACGTGGCGGATCTTGCCTTCCGCTACCAGATCGGCCAGCGCCCGCAGCGTTTCTTCCAGCCGCGGCGATTCGTCCTCCGGCTGGACTTCGTAGCCGAGGCGACCGAAGTAATTGGTGCGCCGCTCGGGCCAGTGCAACTGATAGAGATCGATGTAGTCGGTCTGCAGTCGCTGCAGCGAGCCATCAACCGCTTCCCGCAGGCCGGCGGCGTCGAAGCTCGGGCGGCCGCCGCGGATATGCTCCAGGCCGGGCCCGGTGGCCTTGGTGGCGAGAATCAGATCGTCCCGCCGTCCCCGCGCGGCGAGCCAGGTACCGATGTAGCGTTCCGTCAGGCCCTGGGTCTCGGCCTCCGGCGGTACCGGGTACATCTCCGCGGCGTCGAAGAAATTGATGCCCCGGTCCATGGCGCAGTCCATCTGCTCATGGGCTTCCGCCTCGGTGTTCTGCCTGCCCCAGGTCATGGTGCCCAGGCAGAGAGCGCTGACCTTGATGTCGGTATTGCCGAGCTGACGATACTCCATCGTTTCTGATGCCTCCGGCTGTTCTTGTCCGAGCCCGGCAGTATGGGGACCGCAACGCGTCATTCCAAGCGGCGGAGGTGGCGGCCCCCGGTGCGCCTTGGGTATCCTGCCCAACCCATCTGAGTGTGCCGTGAGCGCGGCGGAGAGGACTTTGCGGGAGCTGATTCTCGGAGGCGTCAAGTCGGGAAAGAGCCGCTACGCCGAGCAGCGGGCAGGGAACACCGGTCTGCCGGTCACCTACATCGCCACCGCGGTGGCCGGTGACGAGGAGATGCGCCGCCGCATCGCCGAACACCGGCGCCGCCGTCCGCCGGACTGGGAGACGGTGGAAGCCGGCCCCGCCCTTGCCGACGTGCTTGTGGCACGCGCGGCGCCGCGACGTTGCCTGCTGGTGGACTGTCTGACTCTGTGGCTCGCCGGCCTGATCGAGGAGCCGCTGCGGCTCCAACGCGAACGCGATGCCCTGCTCGCGGCGCTGCCGACGCTGCCCGGACGGATCGTGATGGTCAGCAACGAGGTCGGGCTCGGCGTCATTCCCCTGGGGGAAACGAACCGGCGTTTCGTGGACGAAGCGGGGCGTCTGCATCAGGCCCTGGCGGCAGACTGCGAGCGGGTGGTTTTCACCGTCGCCGGTCTGCCTTCTGTGCTCAAGGAGATCAGCGAATGAATCGGACCATCGGCGTTCCGTCGCCGGACGAAGCCGTCACCGCCCGCGCCCGGGACCGGCAGAACCAGCTCACCAAGCCGCCCGGCTCTCTCGGCCGGCTGGAGGAACTGGCAGTTCGCCTCGCCGCCCTTCAGGGACGCGAGCGCCCGACGGTGGATGACGTTCGCATTGTCGTGTTCGCCGGGGACCACGGTGTGACCGCCGAGGGCGTATCGGCGTTTCCCCAGTCCGTGACCGTGGAAATGATCCGCAATTTCGCCCGCGGCGGCGCGGCCATCTCGGTAATGGCCCGGGAGCTGGGCGCGTCACTGGAGGTGGTGAATCTGGGCACGGCGGAGCCCCACGAGGACCTGCCGGGTGTGCGCGCGGCCAACCTCTCCCCGGGAACGGCGAACTTCGCCTCCCAGCCCGCCATGGACGAAGCCACGCTGGCGGCGGCCCTGGAGGAAGGCGCCGGGGCGGTAGAGCGGGCGGTGGACCAGGGAGCCGAGCTTTTCGTCGGCGGGGAGATGGGCATTGGCAACACCGCGGCGGCGACGGCAGTGGCCTGCTCGCTGCTGGATGCGCCGGTGACGGAGCTGGTCGGTCCCGGAACGGGCCTGGATACCGCCGGCGTCGGCCGCAAGACCCTGGTAATCGAGCGTGCGCTGGACCGCCACGGCCGGCTGCCCAACGACCCCGAGGAAGCCCTGCGCACCGTGGGCGGGCTGGAACTGGCCGCGCTCGCCGGCGCCTACACCACTGCCGCCGTCCATCGCGTGCCGGTGCTGGTGGACGGTTTCATCGCCACCGTCGCGGCGTTGGCGGCGGTACGGCGGACGCCGTCGCTGCGACCGTGGCTGCTGTTCGCCCACGGCTCCGCCGAGCCCGGTCACGCCCGCGTGCTGGAAGCGCTGGATGCCGAGCCGCTGCTGAGCCTGGGTATGCGCCTCGGCGAGGGCAGCGGTGCGGCCGTGGCCGTTCCGCTGCTCCGGGCGGCCTGCGCCCTGCACAACGGTATGGCCACCTTTGCCGAGGCCGGCGTCTCCGAAGGGGACGGCTGAGCATGCAGCGCATCGAGCGGGAAGATGAGCCTGAAACCCTGATCGATCTCATCCGCCACGGCATGCCCGTGGGCGGCCGGCGCTATCGCGGGCACCGGGATGACCCGCTCTCGGAGGAAGGCTGGGAGCAGATGTGGTCGGCCGTGGGCGGCAATGCGCCGTGGCATGCCGTGGTCACCTCGCCATTGGCGCGGTGCGAGGCGTTCGCCCGCTCCCTCGGCGAGCGCCACGGCCTTCCGGTGGAGGTGGATCCCGGTTTCAAGGAGATCAGCTTTGGCGACTGGGAGGGGCGGCGCATTGCCGAGATTCTGGCCGCCGCGCCCGAACAGGTGAGTGCCTACTGGCGCGACCCGGTGGCACACCCACCGCCCGGGGGCGAGCCGCTGGAAAGCTTTCGCGAGCGTGTGGCCGCCGCGCTGGACGCCGTGGCGGAGCGCCATCAGGGCGAACACACGCTGGTGGTCTGCCACGGCGGTGTGATCCGCACGCTGCTCAGCCACGTTCTCCGCATGCCACTGGCCGCGGTGCTGCGTATCGAGGTCCCCAACGCCGGGCTGACGCGCCTGCGCATGCAGCGGGACGTCAACGGCGCGCCCGCGCCCAGCCTGGTGTTCCACGCCCGGCAGTCGCTGTGATGCGAAGCCTCGCGGTCGCATTGCGGTTTCTGACCCGGTTGCCGGCCCCGGCGGTTCGTGCGGGCGCGCCGGAATTGGGGGCGTCACTGCTGTGGTATCCGCTGGTGGGCGCTCTGCTGGGGGTGATAGCGGCGGGTGCAGGCGCTGTGCTCGCCGCCGGTACGCCTCTGCTCGGTGCCGCGGCCGCTGTGGCGGTGTTGGCCGGGCTGTCCGGCGGACTGCATCTGGATGGGCTGGCGGATACCGCCGACGCGTGGGTCGGCGGGCTGGGCGACCGTGAACGCACGCTGGCCATCATGAAGGATCCGAGCTGCGGGCCCGCCGGCGTCAGTGCCATTACCGGAGTCATGCTGCTGAAGGCCGGGGCTGCGGCGGCGCTGGTCGTCGGGGGCGGTTGGCCGGGCATCGTGCTCGCCGCAACTCTGGCCCGGGGCGCGGTGCCGGTGCTCTTCGCCTGCACGCCGTACGTGCGCTCCGGGGGCATGGGTTCGCCGCTGGCCAGCCACGGTCCCGGCGCCGCCGTTATCTGGCCGGTGGCGGGCACCGCGGTTTTCTGCCTGTTCCTCGGGCGTGCGGGTGTCCTTGGGCTGCTGGTTTCCGCCGTGCTGCTTGGACTGCTGCGCGCGGCGTTCCGGCGCCGCATCGGCGGTACCACCGGGGATACCGCCGGCGCGGTCATCGAGCTGGTGGAGACCGCGGCGCTGATGACCTA
>JASFMS010000089.1:0-6986 GCA_050117435.1 Ectothiorhodospiraceae bacterium
CATCGAGTTCTGCCGGCAGAACATGGCCCGATACAAGGCGCCGCGCACCGTGGTGTTCGGTGAGCTGCCCAAGACCTCCACGGGCAAGATCCAGAAGCGCCAGCTGCGGGAGATGGCCGCGGCGCTCAATGCCGAAGGGTGACAGAGCGCCGGGGCCCGCTGGTTAGTTCCGGTTCTGTTCCAGCGCCCGGACCGCCGCCCGGAGCCGGGAGACTTCCCGCTCCAGGGCTTCCACACGCGCCTCCAGCGGGTCCTGGTTGGCGGGGGGCTCGGTAACGCTCGCCGCCGGTTCGGGGGCTGCCGATGCGGTGGCTTCCGTTTCGCCGAGGCAGTGCATGTAGCGAGTCTCGCGCTTGCCCGGCTCCCGGGGGAGCTGCACGACCAGCGGTCCGGATTCGTGAGTCTCGAGTCCGCTCAGCGCCGCCTCCACGGCGGCAATGTCCGGGAATTCCGCCAGACGCTGGCCCCGGGCGCGCAGCTCGCCCGGCGTCTGGGCTCCGCGAAGCAGCAGCAGAGACAGAACCGCGAGCTGATCCTGCGGCAGTTTCAACGGGTTGGAGGAACCCTCCCCGATGCGGTGCTCGAACTTGCTGACGCGCCCGCTGTAGCCGGAGGCATGCCGAGCCAGCCCGCGGCGGATAAGCCCGTTCACGGCGATGCGCACGTCCGCCTCGGCGATGGACATGACCGGATCCCGGTTGCTCTTCTGGTTGCAGGCGGCGGTAAGGGCGTTGATGGAAAGCGGGTACTGATCCGGTGTCGTGGCCTCTTTCTCCACCAGGCAGCCCAGTGCACGAAGTTCGTCGGCGGTCAGATCGCGGTCCATTCGGGGCTCCGGTTGGGGAAAGGACTGAAGGACTGAGGGACTGCGTGGGCGCCGTGCTTTTGGACCGTTTCGGGGGTGGATTTGACCCTCGTTCGCGGCGAGGGCGCCGCTCCCACGGGAGATGGCCGTCTCCGGTAGGAGGGGCAGAGCGAAGCGATGCCCATCAGCTACTGCAACGGAACCACTGACACAAGGCCCATTTGACATCCAAGCCAGCAACTCCATCCTGCCTTCAGTCCTTCAGTCCTTCAGTCCTTCAGTCCTTCAGTCCTTCAGTCCCTACATATTCGGATAATTCGGCCCGCCCCCGCCTTCCGGTACCACCCAGTCGATGTTCTGGGTCGGGTCCTTGATGTCGCAGGTCTTGCAGTGCACGCAGTTCTGGGCGTTGATCTGCAGCTGCGGCTTGCCGTCGTCATCCTCCACGAATTCGTAGACCCCCGCCGGGCAGAATCGCTGCTCCGGGCCCGCGTACTTCTCCAGGTTCACCTTGACCGCCACGGACTCGTCCCGCAGCCGCAGGTGCGAGGGCTGGTTCTCCTCGTGGTTGGTGTTGGAGATGAACACCGAGGAGAGCTTGTCGAAGGTGATCTTGCCGTCCGGCTTCGGGTAGTCGATGGGCTGTGCCTGATCCTTGGGCTTCAGGCACTCGTGGTCGGCGTGATGGTGCAGTGTCCACGGCGCCTTGCCCCGGAACAGGTAGGTATCGATGGCGGAGTAGGCCATGGCCGGCCACAGGCCCCAACGGAACGCCGGGCGGATGTTGCGCACCCGGTGGAGCTCGTCCCATACCCAGGTCTGGCGGAGTTTCTCCGGGTAGGAGCTGACCTCCTGGCCATTGGCGTCGTCGGCCTTCAGCGCCTCGAACACGGCCTCGGCCGCGGTCATGCCGGATTTCATCGCGGTGTGGGTGCCCTTGATCTTGGGCACGTTGAGAAAGCCCGCGGTATCGCCCACCAGCACGCCGCCGGGGAAGGTGAGCTTGGGGATGGACTGGTAGCCCCCCTCGGAAAGCGCCCGGGCACCGTAGCTGATGCGCCGGCCACCCTCGAAGGTCGGACGGATCGCCGGATGGGTCTTGAAGCGCTGCATCTCGTCAAAGGGCGAGAGATACGGGTTTTCGTAATCCAGGCCGATGACGAAGCCCACCGCCACCTGGTTGTCCTCCAGGTGGTAGAGGAAGCTGCCGCCGTACGTCTTCGAATCCATGGGCCAGCCCACGGTGTGGATCACCAGGCCGGGCTGATGCACCTCGTCGGAGACCTCCCAGAGCTCTTTCACGCCGATGCCGTAGGTTTGCGGGTCGATGCCCTCGCGCAGGTTGAAGCGCTGGAACAGGGTCTTGGTCAGCGAGCCGCGGCAGCCTTCACTGAAAATGGTCTGCTTGGCGTGCAGCTCCACGCCGGGTTCGTGGTTGGGGCCGGGCGTGCCGTCCTTCTCCAGGCCCATGTCACCGGTGGCCACGCCCTTCACCGAGCCGTCCTCGTGGTAGAGCACCTCGGCGGCGGCGAAGCCGGGATAGATCTCCACGCCCAGCTCTTCCGCCTGCTCCCCCAGCCAGCGGCAGACGTTGCCCAGGCTGACAATGTAGTTGCCCTCGTTTTTCATGGTGGGCGGGGTGGGGAGCTGGCGCGCACCGGTCTCGGTCAGCTTCAGGAACCGGTCCTCGGTGGCCGGCGTGTTCAGCGGCGCGCCCTTTTCCTTCCAGTCGGGGATGAGCTCGTTGAGCGCGCGAGGCTCGACGACCGCGCCGGAGAGGATATGCGCGCCGATCTCGGAGCCCTTCTCCAGGACACACACCGAGAGTTCGTGGTCGTTCTCCGCGGCGAGCTGCATCAGCCGGATGGACGCTGCCAGCCCGGAAGGCCCGCCGCCGACGATGACCACGTCGTATTCCATGCTTTCCCGTTCCGCCGTCACACCACTCTCCTCGTTGGCCGGATTACTCTGCGGAAATTTTCAGCCACAGATGAACACAGATGAACTCTATTGGGGAAGAGGCGCGGCGACTTTGGTGATGCCGACGCAAACTAGCGAATCAGCGATTCCGCGTGGTTGTTGTGAAGCGGAATGGTCCGCGTTTATCCGTGTCCATCTGTGGCTAGCCGTTCTTCTCGGATTTGGCCGCCAGCGCCTGGGCCACCTTGGATACCGGCGCGCGGCCCAGCTTAGCGGAGATCCAGCGTCCCGTCTCAGCCAGCTGGTCCAGATTCACGCCGGTGTCGATGCCCAGGCCGTTCAGCATGTACACCACGTCCTCGGTGGCGACGTTGCCCGCGGCCCCCGGCGCGTAGGGGCAGCCGCCGAGGCCGGCGACGGAGGTGTCCACCGTGGCGATGCCGAGCTGCAGTACCGCGAACAGGTTGGCCAGCGCCTGGCCGTAGGTGTCATGAAAATGGGCGGCCAGGTGCTCCACGGGGATTTCGGTAGCCACTGCCTCCACCATGCGCTGCGCCTTGAGGGGCGTCCCCACGCCGATGGTGTCTCCGAGGGAGATTTCGTAGCAGCCCATGTCGTAGAGCCGGCGGGAGACGTCGGCCACCGCCGCCGGGGCGATTTCGCCCTCGTAGGGGCAGCCCAGCACGCAGGAGACATAGCCGCGCACGCGGATGTTGCGTTCCCGGGCGGCGTCCACGACAGGGACAAAGCGCTCCAGGCTCTCGGCGATGGAGCAGTTGATGTTCTTGCGGGAGAAGCTCTCGGAGGCGGCGCCGAACACGGCCACTTCCTCGGCCCCCGCCTCGATCGCCGCCTCCAGTCCCTTCATGTTGGGCACCAGCACCGGGTAGTTCACACCGGCGCGCCGCTGTATGCCGGTGAGCACCTCGGCGCTGGAGGCCATCTGCGGCACCCATTTCGGCGAGACGAAGGCGCCGGCCTCCACCACCGGCAGCCCGGCGTCCGCCAGCCGCTGGATGAGCTCGATCTTCACCGCCGGTTCGATGGTCTGCTTTTCGTTCTGCAGACCGTCACGGGGGCCGACGTCGACGATTTTGACTTTGCCTGGAAGTGCCATGGTGAAACCCGCGCTCTTTTTAGCCACAGATGGACACAGATGAACACAGATAGATCAGAAGATGAGAGAGGCCAAAGCGTCTCGGCGCCGGGCCAGAACCGAAGCCAATGTCCTCTGCATCCGATTCATCCGTGTTCATCGGTGGCTAACTGTCGTCCGTCCTTATCGCCAGCAGCTCCGCGCCCTCGGAGACCTGCTCGCCCTTGGTGAAGTTGACCACCTCCACCACGCCGTCGGTGGTGGCCTTGATGGTGTATTCCATCTTCATGGCCTCCAGCACCATCAGCGAGGCGCCTTCCTCCACCCGGTCGCCGGCGCTGACCATCACGCTGACCACGGTGCCGGGCATGGGGGCCGTGAGGCTGCCTTCCTTGACCTCGTCCTCCATGCCCGCGGTGAGCGGGTCGTGACTGACCAGCTGGTGGGTGAGGCCCTCGGAGATGACTGTCAGCTCCTGTCCTTCCCGGGCCACAGTGGCCGTGAAACGTACGCCGTCCAGGTCCACCCGCATGTCGCCGTTGGCGTCCAGCTCGCCCCGGGCGCGGACGTCGCCGCCGGGCAGCTCCAGGAGGTAGTAGCCGGCGCGGTAGTGGGCGGTGACGGTGATGTCCTCGCCGCCGTCGCGGAAGTGCAGGGTATGGTGATTGTCGTCGTTAAGTACCCAGCCGCTGGTGACGTGCCACGGCGAGTAGGGGTCGCCGGAGGCGGCCGCGCGATCGTGAGCCGTCTCGTCGATGCGCAGGAACTCGGCGAGACAGGCGAGGGCGAGAACCCGGTCGGAGGCCGGCTGGCGTTTGGGGAAAAGGCTGTCCCGATGCCGGTCGATGAAGCTGGTGTCCAGTCGCGCCGCCGCGAACGCCGGATGGGCCGTCAGGGTCTGCAGGAAGCCCACGTTGGTTGTCGGGCCCACCACGTGGAAATCCGCCAGCGCCTGGCGCAGCCGGCGCAGGGCGTTGTCCCGGTTCTCGTCCCAGACGACGAGCTTGGCGATCATCGGGTCGTAGTGAACGGATACCTCGTCGCCCTCGCGCACGCCGGTGTCGATGCGCACGTGGGGGCCCTCCGCCGGGGTGCGCAGGTGGTTGATGCGGCCTGTCGCCGGCAGGAAGTTATTCTCCGGATCCTCGGCGTAGATGCGGGCCTCGAAGGCGTGGCCGCGCAGCTCCAGCTCCTCCTGGGGCAGGGGCAGCGGCGAGCCGGCGGCGACCCGAAGCTGCCACTCCACCAGGTCCTGCCCGGTGACCATCTCGGTGACGGGGTGCTCCACCTGCAGCCGGGTGTTCATCTCCATGAAGAAGAAGCTGCCGTCCTCGTCGGCGATGAACTCCACGGTGCCGGCGCCCACGTAGCCGATGGCCTGGGCGGCACGCACCGCGGCGTTGCCCATCTCCCGGCGGCGCGCCTCGGTCATCCCCGGGGCCGGGGCCTCCTCGATGACCTTCTGGTGGCGGCGCTGCACTGAGCAGTCGCGTTCGAAGAGGTAGATGGCGTCGCCCTGGGTGTCGGCGAAGACCTGGACTTCGATGTGTCGCGGCGTGAGCAGGTACTTTTCCACCAGTACCTTGTCGTCGCCGAAGGCGGAGGAGGATTCGCGTTTGGCGGCCTCCAGTTCGGCGCGGAAATCCTCCGGGCGGTCCACTCGCCGCATGCCCTTGCCGCCGCCGCCGGCGGAGGCCTTGATGAGTACCGGGTAGCCGATTTCCTCGGCGGCGGCGGCGAGGTGTTCCGGATCCTGGTCGTCGCCGTGGTAGCCGGGGACGAGGGGCACGCCCGCTTCGCCCATGATGCCCTTGGCGGCGCTCTTGGAGCCCATGGCCTCGATGGCGCTGGCCGGCGGGCCGATGAAGACGATGCCCGCTTCCTCGCAGGCGCGGGCGAAATCGGCGTTTTCCGAGAGGAAGCCGTAGCCGGGGTGGATCGCCTGGGCGCCGCTGTCCCGGGCCACCTGGATGATTTTCTCGGCACGCAGATAGCTCTCCCGCGCCGGCGCCGGCCCCAGCAGCCAGGCCTCGTCACAGAGGCTGACGTGGCGGGCGTCGGCATCGGCCTCGGAGTACACCGCGACGGTACGCACGCCGAGCCGGCGGCAGGTCAGGGCGATGCGGCAGGCGATCTCCCCGCGATTGGCGATCAGGATCTTCTCAAACATCCACTTCCTTCCCCGGTAAGCGGTTCCGGCCTTGGTTTCTAGCCACAGATGAACACGGATGAATCGGATTTCGGGAGAGTCTCAGAGCCGCTGCAGATATGCTGCCCGCGTGGCGCATGATATGGCCTGTCCCTCTCTCCTGAATCTGTGTCCATCTGTGTTCATCTGTGGCTAATGCTTCTCTGGTATCCAGCCTGGTTTGCGTTTCTCCAGGAAGGCCCCAACGCCTTCCTTGCCTTCGTCGCTGGCCCGCTGGTCGGCGATGCGGCGGGCGGTGTCGTCCACCATGCCATCGTCGATGGGGCCGCGGCTGACGGCCCGCGCCAGATCCTTGGCCGCGCGCATGGCGCGCGGGCCGTTTCCGGCCATGGTGGCCAGCATCTGTTCCAGCCGGTCGTCCAGGATGTCGTGGGGCACCACTTCGTGCAGCAGTCCCAGGGCCTTCGCCGTGGCCGCGTCGAAGCGCTCGGCGGTGACGAAATAGCGCCTCGCCTGGCGCTCGCCCATGGCCGTGACCACGTAGGGGCTGATCACAGCGGGAATCAGCCCGAGCCGCACCTCGGAGAGCGCGAAGAAGGCGCGATCCGAGGCGATGGCGATATCGCAGCACGCCACGAGTCCCACGCCGCCGCCCATGGCGGCGCCGTGCACCCGGGCCACGGTGGGCCGATTCAGGTCGTTGAGGGTGCGCATGAGCCGGCCCAGCCCGCGGGAGTCCTCGTAGTTCTCCTCCCAGGTGTAGTCCGCCATCCGGCGCATCCAGTTCAGGTCCGCTCCCGCGGAGAAGCTCTTGCCGCTGCCCGCCAGCACCACCACCCGCACCGAGTCGTCCCCCTCCAGCCGCTCCAGCGCGGCGGTGAGGTCGCGGATCAGGGCATCGTCGAAGGCGTTGTGGACCTCCGGCCGGTTCATGGTGATCCGGGCGATGCCGTTGTCGACGCTGACTTTGAGGGTGTCTGTGGTCATTGGTTGCGGTTTGGTTAATCGGTTAATCG
>JASFMS010000090.1:0-6975 GCA_050117435.1 Ectothiorhodospiraceae bacterium
CTGCGGACTGCCGGGCCCTCGTTCCCGTCTCCGATTCATCTGTGGCTTGAAGGTTTGCGGCTGTTTTACGGCAAGGCGGTGATCCAGTTTCGCAGGATGGGCAGAACGGAAGTGATGCCCGTGCGGTCACGGGCGACCACGGTAAGATGGGCATCGCTGCGCTCTGCCCATCCTACGGACCGCGAGTTCGTCTCCAGTCTCTCGGGTTAACGGATTAACGGATCCACCGATTAACGCCTCTTCCCTCTGTGGGAGCCGCGTCCTCGCGGCGAATCCGAGTCCTCGCCCGCCTCTCAAGTCCCTACCGCAGCTGGAAGCCGCCGCCGGGGCCGCCCTGGCCGCCGAAGCCGCCTCCCTGTCCACCCATGCCGCCCATGCCACCGGCCTGGTCGGGGGTGACGATGCGGGAGGCCTGCTCGCGCTGCATTTCCTGGAGTTCCTTCATGGTGCGCTCCAGCGCCTTGTGGGCGGCATCCGGGAACTCTTCCATTGCCTTTTCCAGGGTGTCCGCTTCCAGCTCGAAGTTCAGGGGCAGGGCGCCCACGGGGGTCATTACCTGGGTCTGGCCGGTGAACACCACCTGACGGCTGTCGTCGTCGCTGCCGTCCGCCTTGACCGGAACCATGCGCTGGATGGTGCCGACGCGGCGGTCGGTGAAGGCTTCCTCGCGGTAGAGGTTGTCCTTGTCGAGGCTGATGTCGGGCAGGCCGCCCTGTGTCTCTTCGTTCATGTCGGGTCTCGTGTGTTGCGGAGCTTGGGGGTTGATGATCCGGATAGGGTAACAAATGGTTTGTGTTTGGTTGATTCGTTAATCGGTTAATCGGTTAATCGGTTAATCGGTTAATCGGGTGAGAGGATTCGGGCCGGAAAGAGAAAGGGCCGCGCGGGGCGGCCCTTTCTGGTTGGGTTGAGCGCTTGGCTCAGAGCTGTTTGACGGTCTGCACCAGCGAGGCGGCGACTTTCTGGCCGTCGCCGAAGAGCATGCGGGTATTGTCGGCGTAGAACAGTTTGTTCTCGACGCCGGAGAAGCCCGTGCCCTTGCCGCGCTTGATGACCACGACGTTCTGCGCCTCGTTGACGTTGAGGATGGGCATGCCGTAGATGGGGCTGGACTCGTCGTCCTTGGCGGCCGGGTTCACCACGTCGTTGGCGCCGATGACCACGGCCACGTCCGTGCGCTCGAACTCCGGGTTGATCTCTTCCATGTCGTAGATCAGGTCGTAGGGCACGCCGGCCTCGGCGAGGAGGACGTTCATGTGCCCGGGCATGCGACCCGCCACCGGGTGGATGGCGAACTTCACGCTCACGCCCTTGTCCTGCAGCAGCTCCACCAGCTCCCAGATCTTGTGCTGGGCCTGGGCCACGGCCATGCCGTAGCCGGGGACGATGACCACCTGATCGGCGTAGGCCATCATGATGCCGGCGTCCTCGGCCTGGACTTCCTTCATCTCGCCCTCGGGGCCCTCGGCGGCGGCGGAGGGCTTGGTACCGAAGCCGCTGAACAGGACGTTGGACAGCGGCCGGTTCATGGCCTTGGCCATGAGCTGGGTGAGCAGGGAGCCGGCGGCGCCCACCACGGTGCCGGCGATGATCATGGCCGGGTTGCCCAGCACGTAGCCCTCGAAGCCGACGGCGAGGCCGGTGAGGGCGTTGAACAGGGAGATCACCACGGGCATGTCCGCGCCGCCGATTGGCGTTGCCATGAACACGCCGAAGACCAGCGCCAGCAGGAAGAAGATGACGATGGGCAGCATGCTGTCGGTGTAGAAGCTCAGGATGCCGAACAGCAGCGTGGCGGCGAATACGGCGATGTTCACGATCTGCTGCGCCGGCAGGAGACTGTTGCGCTTCATGCGCCCGTCCAGCTTGGCCCAGGCCACTAGCGAGCCGGAGAAGGCGACGGTGCCGATGAGCGCGCCCAGCAGGCCGAGGATGGCCACGTCGGCGCCCAGCGCCCCGCCCACGGTGGCGTTGGTCTCCACCAGCAGCCGGGCCTGCTCGATGGTCAGGTCCTTCTGTGCGGCCAGCTGCTCCACCTGCGTGGTCAGGCTGACGTTCATGTGGTCGATGGCGCGGAACAGCTCCACGGCGGCGATGGCCGCGGCGGCGCCGCCGCCCATGCCGTTGTAGAGCGCGACCATCTGCGGCATGTCGGTCATGGGCACCTTCTTGCCGGACCACCAGGCGAAGCCGCCGGCGATGGCGATGGCCAGCACCATGAGGATGTAGTTGCTGACACCGTGAAGGTGCGGGTGGAAGAATGTGGCCACCGTGGCGATGACCATGCCGATTCCGGCCCAGACGATGCCCTTGCGCGCCGTCTTCGGCGAGCTCATTCCCTTGAGGCCGAGAATGAACAGGACGGCGGCCAGGAAGTACGAAAGCTGTACGACGGTATTCATTATTCCGGCGCCCCCTTGTTATTTCTGCTCGTCTTTGCTCTTGAACATCTCGAGCATGCGCTCGGTCACGACGTAACCGCCCACGGCGTTGCCCGCGGCGAGTATCACCGCGATGAAGCCGATGAGCTGGCCGGTGGCCGTTTCCGCCTCGCCCAGGGCCACCATGGCGCCCACCAGCACGATGCCGTGGACGAAGTTGGAGCCGGACATCAGCGGCGTGTGCAGGATCACGGGCACGCGGGAGATGACCTCGTAGCCGGCAAAGGCCGCGAGCATGAAGATGTAGAGTGCGACGAATCCTTCGATGACCATTATTTGCCTCCTTCCAGGCGCTCGCGGGTGGGGCCGTGCTTTACCTCGCCGTCGTGGGTCAGGCAGCTGTCGGCAAGCACCTGATCGTCCCAGTTCAGCTCCAGGGCGCCCTCTTTCACGAGAAGCTGCAGCAGGTTGTAGAGGTTGCGCGAGTACATCTCACTGGCGTGGGTCGCGGCGGTGGAGGTGAAGTTCTTCGGGCCGTAGACGATGACGCCGTTGTGGTCCACCTCCTTGCCGGCCTTGGTGAGCTCGCAGTTGCCGCCGGTCTCGGCCGCCAGGTCGATGATCACGGCGCCCCGCTTCATGCGCTCCACCGTGGCCTTGTCGATGATTTTCGGTGCCGGGCGGCCGGGAATGGCCGCGGTGGTGATCACCGCGTCGGCGACGGCGATGTGGTCGGCGAGGACTTCCTGCTGCTTCTTGCGCTCCTCGTCGGTGAGCTCGCGGGCGTAGCCTCCTTCGCCCTCGGCCTTGACGCCGGTCTCCACGAACTTGCCGCCCAGGGATTCCACCTGCTCCTTGGTGGCGGACCGCACGTCGTAGGCCTCGACGATGGCGCCCAGGCGCTTGGCGGTGGCGATGGCCTGCAGTCCGGCGACGCCCGCGCCGATCACCAGCACTTTCGCCGGGCGGATGGTGCCGGCGGCGGTGGTGAGCATGGGGAACAGCCGCGGGCTGAGGTTGGCGGCGGCCAGCGCGGCCTTGTAGCCGGCGATGCTCGCCTGGGAGGAGAGGGCGTCGATGGACTGGGCCCGGGTTATCCGCGGCACCAGCTCCATGGCGAAGCTCGTAACCTTGCGCTTGAGCAGGTTCTTGATGCGGCTGTCCCCCTCGTGGGGCGCCATGTGGCCGATGAGGACGCTGCCTTCCCGGAGTTTGCCGGATTCCTCGACGGTGGGCGGCAGAACGCGCAGCACGACATCCGCGTCGGCGTAGATCTCGTCGGCGGAATCGGCGACCTTGACGCCTTCGTAGTCGGCGTCGTCGAAGCCGCTGGGCACTCCCGCGCCCTTCTCCAGGAGGACCTCGGCGCCCAGTTTGTCGAGCTGTTTTACCACGCTCGGCACGAGGGCGACCCGACGCTCTCCGGGTGCCGTTTCCTTAGGCACGGCTATCTTGATCGTCATGACGTGTTTCTCCCGTCTTCTTTCGTTCGTATCGGCGGCCCGCCGTTCCGGTGGTCCGGTGCGGCAGGCCGCGGGCGGCGGTGCCCGGTTTCTTTTGCCCGGCGCCGCAAACCGGTTTGCACGGGCGATAGAGCCTACCGAAACCGTTCCCCGGTTTACAGGCACCCGCGCTGCCGTTGCCCCTGAGCCGTCGGCGGACACTCTGCGTGTGGCACGCGGCGGCTGCAGCGGCGAGCCCGCCTGTCCGTTCGCCGGGGATGCCCTGTGCCCTTCCCCGGCGGTCATCGCGATTGGGTCGCGTGGCGCAATCCCGTTGCACGGGCATTGGTGCAGCGACCGATGAGTATAGTTGGCTGACGAACCTCTATCTAATCAATGAATAT
Source organism: Ectothiorhodospiraceae bacterium (assembly GCA_050117435.1). Lineage (GTDB taxonomy): Bacteria > Pseudomonadota > Gammaproteobacteria > Nitrococcales > Nitrococcaceae > JASFMS01. The sequence goes on from JASFMS010000090.1 coordinate 4,228, forward strand.
TATATTTTAGATAGATTTGATCTATGTTGCACCGTTCCATCGACAATTCGCCCGCTTTCGTTGTCAGAAAAGGGGTAACGGTTGCGCTGTGCACGGCAACCGTGCAATAAAAGGGCCTACCGCCGCTGCTTTTGTCGCTGCGGCGCGGATTGCGGGGTGTCATCGTGCTCGCACTGGAACACCACATCCTGCGCACGGACGTCTCCGGCATGCCGCTGGAGTGGATCACTTACCAGGACGCCGTGCGACTGTACTACCTGAGTCAGGTGGCATACGCCTGTGGCCGCCTGCTATACCGCGTCCATGGCGGTCACAACGCCGTCACGGGGCGACGCAGTGTCATCGAGGTGAATTCCATCATCGCCACCGAGGGCTCGCTGCAGGCCGCCATGAAAGGCCGGCCCGGCTACATCCCGCCGCTCAACAACATCACGCTGTTCCGCCGCGACGACAATATCTGCATGTACTGCGGCGAGCGCTTCCGGGCCAGCGAGCTGTCACGGGATCACGTGCGGCCCATTAGCCGGGGCGGCGAGGACATCTGGAACAACGTGGTGGCCGCCTGCAAGCGCTGCAACAACCACAAGGGCAGTCTCACGCCGGAGCAGGCGGGGATGCAGCTGCTGGCGGTGCCGTTCACGCCCACCCATGCCGAGTACGTCTACCTCCAGGGGCGGCGCATTCTCGCCGACCAGATGGAATTTCTCCGCGCCCACTTCCCCCGGCGCAGTCCGCTGCGCGAGCGTCTCTACGCCGAATCCTCGCACTGATCCCTGCCGCTGCCGGCGGGGGGCGGTTGGTGCTACCCTCCCTTGCAGTGCCGCCCGGGGCGGGGATCTGCAGTAATCGGAGGATGCGTGAGCCGACCGCTCTATCTCATTGATGCCAGCGTCTACGTCTTCCGTGCCTGGTTTTCCATTCCGGACACTGTCACCGATGCCGAGGGCAATGGCGCCAATGCGCTATTCGGCTTCGGCAGTTTTCTCTGCGACGTGCTGGAGCGCGAGCGCCCGGAGCACGTGCTGTGCGCGTTCGATGAAAGCCTCACCAGCTCCTTTCGCAACGACATGTATCCGGCATACAAGGCTAACCGTCCCTTGCCGCCGCCCGATCTGGAACGTCAGTTCCGCCTCTGTCGTGCCTTCGCCGAAGCCGTGGGCGTGAAGACGCTTGCCAGCGATCGCTACGAGGCGGACGACCTGATCGGCAGCGCGGCGGCCCGCTTTCGGGACGAAGGCTTCCGCATGGTTTACGTAACTGCCGACAAGGACTACGCCCAGCTGATCGAGGACCGGGATCAGTGGTGGGATGCAGCGCGCGGGCGGCGGCTGGACGCCGGCGGTGTAGCCTCGGCGCTGGGCGTGGAACCGCGCCAGGTGGCGGATCTGCTGGGGCTCGCCGGGGATGCGGTGGACAACATCCCCGGGGTGCCGGGAATCGGCCGCAAGACTGCTGTCGGTCTGCTGACCGCGCTGGACACGCTGGAGGCCATCTACGGCGATCTGGATCGCGTGTCGCAGTTGCCATTGCGGGGTGCCGCCCGCGTGCGCCGGCTGCTCGGCGAGCATCGGGAGCAGGCGTTTCTCTCGCGGGATCTGACCCGCATCTGTTGCGACGCGCCGCTGGAGTGCGAGGCGGCGGACCTGGCGTGGCGATCCGGCGACGCCACCGGCGATCTCGAGTCACTGGCACTGCCCGTGCAGCTCAGAAGCCGCGCGCGGCGACTGGCGGAGGCGTGAAGGGATGGATCTGATCGCGGGCATTGCCGCCCACATCGAATCCGCTACCGGCCAGCGTGTCGATGCGGCGGGTGCTTCCGGTGTCGGTGGTGGCTCCATCAGCCGGGCGTTCCGGCTGGGAGCGGGCGATGGCGCGTATTTCGTCAAAACCAACGCCGGGGACGGCGCGGACGCCATGTTTCAGGCGGAGGCGGAGGGCCTGCGGCTGCTCGACCAGGCGAACGCGCTGCGCGTGCCGCGCCCTGTCTGCAGCGGCGTCCATGGGGCGCACGCCTACCTGGTACTGGAGCACATCGAATTCGGGCGCCCGGGGGTGGACGGCGGGCGACGGATGGGCGAGGGGCTCGCCGTCGTTCATGGTTGCCTGGCGGAACGCTTCGGCTGGGAACGGGACAACACCATCGGCTCGACGCCCCAGATCAACACCCCCGATGACGACTGGGTGCGTTTCTTTCGGCACCGCCGGCTGGGTTACCAGCTGGAGCTCGCCCGTGGCAACGGCTACGCACGGCAGCTATCCGAGCCGGGGGAGCGGCTGCTCGAGTTGCTGGACGTCTTCTTCACCGACTACCGGCCGCGCCCGTCACTGCTTCACGGCGATCTCTGGGGCGGCAACGCCGCCTTCGACACGGCGGGCCGGCCCGTGATCTTCGACCCGGCGGTCTACTACGGAGACCGGGAGACGGATTTGGCCATGACCGAGCTGTTCGGCGGTTTTCCGGCCGGCTTCCACGAGGCCTACCAGGCGGCGTGGCCGCTTGATCCCGGCTACGCCGTGCGGCGGGACCTCTACCAGCTCTACCACGTGCTCAACCACGTCAATCTGTTCGGCGGCGGCTACCTGGCCGGCGCCCGGCGGCTAATCGACCGGTTGCTTGCCCACGCCCGCTGACGGCGGGCGTCACTGCCCGGTGCCGCCCGGTTCGCTCGATCCCCCGTTATCCATGTTGTTGAAGAAGTCTCCGTAGGGGTCCTCCGCCTGGGGCGGGTTGCCGTCGTAGATCTGGCT
>JASFMS010000091.1:0-6970 GCA_050117435.1 Ectothiorhodospiraceae bacterium
GACGCCAGCCGCAGCGCCGCCTGTTCCGGGGTGCCCTGCAGGCCGATCTGCTCCAGGGTCGCGCTGCTGTGGCTGGTCAGCACGGTAACCCCGATGAGCAGTGGCGGCTTTTCGCTCTCGTCCACGGCCCGGCGTGCCGCCTGCAGCATCTCGCCGCCGCCGAGAGCGTGCACGTTGAGCATCCAGACCCCCAGGTCCGCCGCCGCGCGACAGGCGCCCGCCACGGTGTTGGGTATGTCGTGGAATTTGAGGTCCAGGAAGACGTCGTAGCCGCGTTCGCCCAGTTCCCGAACCAGTGCGGGCCCGCCGCGCAGAAAAAGCTCCTTGCCGATTTTGACCCGGCAGCGATCGGGCTCCAGGCGGCCAGCCAGCTGCCGTGCCAGGTCGGCGTCGTCAAAATCGAGCGCCACGATGATTCGGGGATCGGAGGTCATTGGCCAACCTTTTCGTGAATCGGCGGTTATTCGCCCTGCAGTCCTTTGACCGGCTTTATGCTCGCCCAGGATCGGCAGCTCGGGCAGTGCCAGTGGAGCAGTTTCGCTTCGAATCCACACTCCTGGCATCGGTATGGCGGGCGGTCGCCGAGAAGCGAGGTAAACAGTTCCTGGAGGACGCGAAGGTCGCGCTGGCGCCGGCGATCCGGGTCCTTTTCGTCGATATTAAGCTCGATGAGACGGTTGAGGCCGCGAACCGAGGGGCGCCGCCGCAGCTGCGAGGCCATGAATTCCACGGCCGCCTGCCGCCCTTCCGCTTCCCGGATCAGCTCGGAGAGCAGCATCACGGCGGACACCCCGTCGTAGTGTTTGAGGACACGATGCAGGTAGCGCCGCAGCTGATCCACCTGATCCAGCTCGCGATAGCAGGTCTCCAGCGGCCTCAGCGCCTCCGGCAGGTATTCGATGTCCTGGTCCTGAATGCGCTGCAGGTACTTGATGGCCGCCTTCCAGTTGCCCGTGCGACGCTCAAGCTCGCCGCGCAGAAGGCTCGCCCGAACACAGCGCGGGTCATAGTTAAGGGCCCGTTTCAGGAGGCTGCGCACACGGTGAGGGTCGGAGCCCGTGCGCAGCTCCTCCTCCGCCTGTTCGCAGACGAACTGTGCCTTCTGCGCGCTGCGGTCCTGGCCGGCGACGGACTCGAGCCGTTCCGCCACTTCGATGGCGGATTCCCATTCCTTCTCCTGCTGGTAGATGTCCAGCAGATGCCGCAGGGCCGTTTCCGTATGCTCCTGCAGTTCCACCACTTCACCGAACAGGCTCTCGGCGCGGTCGAGGAGGCCGGCGCGCATGTAGTCCTTCGCCAGCTCCAGCAGCGCATAAGCACGCTGCCGGCCATCCAGGGAAGGACGCGCGATCAGGTTCTGATGGATTCGAATGGCACGGTCCACCTCGCCGCGACGGCGGAAGAGGTTGCCCAGGGTCAGGTGCGTCTCCGCCGTGTCCGTGTCCACCTCCACCATGCGTGTGAACACTTCGATGGCCTTGTCCGGCTGCTCGTTGAGCAGGTAGTTCAGCCCCTGGAAATACTCGCCGGACAGAGAGGGCCCGTTGCCGGACGCCGCCGGCCGTTCACGCCGGCCGATTATCCAGCCCGAAAAGGCTGCCACCGGCAACAGTAGCCAGAGAAGTTCCAGCATCTCAGGGAGCGTTTCGAATGGGCATCTTGCGCAGCTCGGTGAGCTCCTTCTGGGCCACGTCCACGCGGCGGCGCAGCCGAGCCAGCTCTCTGCGCTGGCGAATCAGCAGCCCGCTCGTCGAAACGGCACCCAGTATGGCGCCGAGCAACAGGGCAACGACCAGCCACAGCGACAGCGGCATCGTGGCGGTGCCCAGGTAGTAATTCAGGGCCACGGAATCCGCATTCAACATCGCAAAGCTCAACCCGAGCGCAACGATGGCGAGAGCGGCAATGAAGGCAATCAATCGACGCATGGCATTCGTTTTCTGGTTAGCGCCGGCGAGCGGCCGGCATGGCTGCAACAGGCCGATTGTGACGCATGGACCGGCCGTAGTCACGGGCGGCCGGAGCGCCCCGGAACGCCTGATCGATCCAGTCCGAGGTAGCGCTCCGCCGAAGCGCTAGTTCACCTCTGGCCGGATTCGGTATCTATAGGCGGGAGTAAAAACGGGCGGTGGAAACCGCCCGTTGAGATTCACTTGTCGCTGAGAGCGAGTTCCGCGCTGCTGTTGACCCGTTCGCGCATCTGCTTTCCGGGCTTGAAGTGAGGCACGTACTTGCCCGGCAGCGCAACCGGATCTCCGGTCTTCGGGTTGCGTCCGATACGCGGCGGCCTGTGGTGAAGGGAGAAGCTCCCGAACCCCCGGATCTCGATACGCTCACCCGACGACAGCGCCTCGCTCATATGCTCGAGGATGGTCTTCACCGCGAGCTCCACGTCCTTGTAGGCGAGGTGCTGCTGATTGGCGGCAATGACTTCGATCAGTTCGGACTTCGTCATCGTGGAAAACCGTGACCTTTGTTCGTTTGCCCGCGGCACGCCCTGCGGGCCCTGCCGCAGCCACCACGAGGGAAGGAAAGCCGAAGGGCGGGTCGGCCTCGACCCGCCCTTCGCGCCGGCAGCCTAGGACTCGTCGTCGCCGGAGTCGTTGCTCATCTGTTCCTTGAGCAGGTCCCCCAGCGTCGTGGTTCCGGCCTTGGCGGGGCGTGCGTACTCCTCGACCACCTCGCGCTCTTCCTGCTGGTCCTTGGCCTTGACGGACAGGTTGACCATGCGGTTGCGGCGGTCAACGGCGATGAACTTGGCCTCGATCTCCTCGCCCTCCTTCACCACCGACCGGGCGTCCTCGACACGGTCACGGGAGATATCGGAGGCACGCAGGTAGCCCTGGACCTCTTCGCCCAGGTCGATGACGGCGCCCTTGGCATCCACTTCATGCACGGTACCGTGCACGATGGTGCCCTTGGGATGCTCGGCCACCCAGGAGGACAGCGGGTCCTGCTCGAGCTGCTTGATGCCCAGCGAAATGCGCTCGCGCTCCGGGTCGACGGAGAGAACCACCGCCTCCACTTCCTCGCCCTTCTTGTACTCGCGCACCGCCTCTTCGCCGGCCTCGTTCCACGAGAGATCGGAGAGGTGCACCAGACCGTCGATGCCACCGTCGAGACCCACGAAGATGCCGAAGTCGGTGATGGACTTGATGCTGCCAACCACCCGGTCACCCTTGTTGAAGTTCGCGGCGAACTCGTCCCAGGGGTTGGGCTGGCACTGCTTCATGCCCAGCGAGATGCGGCGGCGCTCCTCGTCGATGTCCAGAATCATGACCTCGACGTCGTCGCCGATGGCCACGACCTTGGCCGGGTTGACGTTCTTGTTGGTCCAGTCCATTTCGGAGACGTGGACCAGACCTTCGACGCCCTCCTCGATCTCCACGAAGGCACCGTAATCGGTGATGTTCGTGACGCGGCCATGGACGCGGCTGCTCTCCGGGTAACGCCCGGCGATGTTCTCCCACGGATCCTCGCCCAGCTGCTTGAGGCCGAGGGAAACGCGGTTGCGCTCGCGGTCGAACTTGAGAACCTTGACCTCGATTTCGTCGCCGACGTTGACGACCTCGGAGGGATGCTTCACCCGGCGCCACGCCATGTCGGTGATGTGCAGCAGACCGTCGATGCCGCCCAGGTCCACGAAGGCGCCGTAGTCGGTCAGGTTCTTGACGATGCCCTTGAGCACCTGGCCTTCCTGGAGTTTCTCCAGCAGCGCTTCGCGCTCGGCACTGTACTCTTCCTCCACGACGGCGCGGCGGGAAACCACCACGTTGTTGCGGCGGGGATCGAGCTTGATGACCTTGAACTCGAGATCCTTGCCCTCGAGGTAGGTGGTGTCGCGCACGGGGCGGATATCCACCAGGGAGCCGGGCAGGAAGGCGCGGATGTGGCCCAGATCGACGGTGAACCCGCCCTTGACCTTGCCGCTGATCTGACCGGTCACGGTTTCGCTGGCCTCGTACGCCGCCTCGAGCTTCGTCCAGGCGCGGGCCCGTTTGGCTTTCTCACGGGAAAGACGGGTCTCACCGAATCCGTCCTCCACCGCGTCCAGGGCGACTTCCACGTCGTCGCCGACGTTGATCTCGACGTTGCCGTCGTCGTCGACGAACTGCTCGAGGGGGATGATCGCCTCGGACTTCAGCCCGGCATTGACGACCACGTCCTCGTTGTCGATCGACACCACCTTGCCGGTGACGATGGACCCGGGGCGCATGTCGGTTTGCACCAGGCTCTGTTCAAAAAGTTCAGCAAAGCTTTCGCTCATGGGTGAGTTGATCCCAGACCGTAACCAGTCAGTTTGTTGCCCAAAAAATAGGAAAGGCCGAACGGTCCGGCTCCCCGGCCCGCGGCCATTCCCTGCGTCGAGACTCCAGGCCGGCGCGGCTCACCCGGCTCAGTTGAGGCCGAGCCGCTCCTGCACCTGGCTCATCACGATTTCGATGACCTCTTCCACCGGCACCCCCGTGGTGTCCACTCGTACGGCATCGGGGGCAGGCACCAGCGGGGAGGCGTCGCGTGAGGCATCACGGCGGTCACGTGCCGCGATCTCCTCCGAAAGGGTGGTGAGGTTACCACTGAGCCCCTGTTCCTTCAACTGGTTATAGCGCCTGCGCGCCCGTTCCTCAACGCTGGCCGTCAGGTAGATCTTCGCGGCGGCGTCGGGAAAAACCACGGTCCCCATATCCCGGCCGTCCGCGACCAGCCCGGGAGGCTGCCGGAAATCCCGCTGGCGCTGCAGCAAGGCCCGTCGCACCGCGGGCAGCGCGGCCACCTGGGAAGCGCGGTCGCCGCAGGTTTCGGTGCGGATGTCGAGACTCACGTCGTCACCGTCCAGCATCACGCGGGGCGTGCCGTCCGTGTCCGCGGTGAATTCCACGTGCATGTTGGCAGCTGTGCCCACCAGCCCGTCGGGATCGTCCGTCGCCACGCCCGCCCGTTCGGCGGCCAGCGCCAGAATGCGGTAGATGGCCCCGCTGTCCAGCAGATGCCAACCCAGACGCCGCGCCACGGCACGCGCCACCGTCCCCTTGCCCGAACCGCCGGGGCCGTCCAGGGTCACCACCGGCGCCGTGGCCGTCATGAACTCACCTCCCGGGCAACGTCGATGGCGAGTCCACAGCGGCGGGCCATATCCGGGAAGGCGGGGAAGGACGTCGCCACGTTGGCACAATCGTCGACCCGGATCGGCCCCTCTGCGACGCTCCCGGCAACGGCGAAGGCCATGGCGATGCGGTGATCGCCGTGAGCGGCGACTCGACCGCCCGACACGCCGCCGCCGACGATGCGAATGCCGTCCCGACGCGGTGTCGCCTCTACGCCGATCGCGTTGAGTCCGTCGGCCATTACCTGAATCCGGTCGCTCTCCTTGAAACGCAGCTCCTCCGCGCCCTCGAGGACCGTTTCTCCCTCAGCGCAGGCCGCCGCCACGAACAGCACCGGAAACTCGTCGATTGCGAGCGGGACCAACTCCCGGGGGATGGTGATACCGCGCAGGGGCGCGTGGCGCACGCGCAGGTCCGCCACGGGTTCGCCCCCGACCTCGCGCTCGTCAAGAACCTGGATGTCCGCCCCCATCCGCCGCAGGATATCGATCACCCCGGTACGGGTGGGATTCACTCCGACGTGTTCGAGGGTCAGGTCGGAACCGGGGGCAATGCTGGCGCCGACCAGGAAAAACGCGGCGGAAGAAATATCCGCAGGCACATCCACCGCGCCGCCGCGTAGACCGCCTCCGCCGGTCACGCAGGCGCGGCCCGCGGCGCGTTCCACCGGGTAGCCGAAGCCCTGGAGCATGCGTTCCGTGTGATCCCGGGTAGGCGCCGGCTCCGTCACGCACGTGCGCCCCTGGGCGTAGAGTCCTGCCAGCAGCAGGCAGGACTTCACCTGAGCGCTGGCCACCGGCATCTCGTAGTCGATCCCCGATAGGGGCTGTCCGCCCCGGATGCGCAGCGGCGCCGTTCCGCCCTCGGCGGTGTCGATCCGCGCCCCCATCGCGGTCAGCGGTTCCGTGACCCGGCGCATGGGACGCCGGTTCAGCGACTCGTCACCGACCAGAACGCTGTCGAAGGGCTGCCCCGCCAGCAGACCGCACATCAGGCGCATCGCCGTACCTGAGTTCCCCAGATCCAGCGGCTCGTCGGGCGGCTGGAGCCCGTTAAGGCCGCGGCCGGCAATGCGCAGCTCACCATCCTTCGGCCCGTCGGCCTCAATGCCCATGGCGCGGAAGGCGCGCAGGGTGGCGAGAACGTCCTCGCCCTCCAGCAGGCCGTGAATCTCGGTAACCCCCTCGGCCAACGCCCCCAGCATGACCGAACGGTGGGACACGGATTTGTCCCCCGGCACCCGAAGCCGGCCGCTGAACCGTCCTCGCGGTTGCACCGTGAAGACGACGTTATCCTGTGCTTGCTGACTCAATTCGCTGCTCCCTGATATCGCCCCGCCCCGCCGCCGTGGACCGGCCGCGGTCATGCGGCGGACGATGCAGCTGCCTATTTTTCGAAGACGTCCAGATAGCGGTCGCGGGTGCGCTTGGCGTTGCCGAATACCGCCTCGAGCCCAGCCGCATCGCCCTCACGCACCAGCGCGGTCAGCCGGGACAGATCGTCGCGATAGCGCTGCAGGGTGTCCAGCAGCGCGTCCCGATTCGCCAGGCAGATATCCCGCCACATGACCGGATCGCTCGAGGCGATTCGCGTGAAGTCGCGAAAGCCGCCCGCCGCGTATTGAAACACCTCCTCGGTGGTGTCCCAACGGGCCAGCGTATCCACGAGCCCGTAGGCCAGCAGATGGGGAAGATGTGACGTTGCGGAGAGCATGCGGTCATGATGGGCGACCGACATGCAGATAACTTCGGCCCCGGCGGCCTGCCAAAGCCCCCGCACCGTCGCCAGCGCCGTTGGCTCGCCCCCCTCGGCGGGAGTCAGAATCACGCGACGACCGCAGAAGAGCTCCGGAAACGCCGCCTCGA
>JASFMS010000092.1:0-6958 GCA_050117435.1 Ectothiorhodospiraceae bacterium
GGGCGCGTCCGGCATGGGATAGAGCGCCGCACACGCCACGACGGTCCCCTCCCGCTCCAGCACCGTAAAGCAGTCGATTTCCGTTTCCAGAAGCTCCCGTGAGCGCCGGACCAGCGTACCGTCACGCTCCATCGGCTCGATGAGCTCCAGAATACCGCCAACGTCGTCGACAGTGGCGCGCCGCAGGGTATCGAAGGAGCGCGCCGCCACCAGGGTGCCTACGCCGTCGCGGGTGAAAAGCTCCATGAGAATGGCGCCGTCGATGCGTCGGTCCAGGATATGCACCCGGCCGACACCGCCGTTGGAGGCGTCCACCGCCACCCGGACCAGCCGCCGCAGATCCGGAGACAGCTCGCCCCCTTCGGTCAGGTAGCGGCGCGCCTGGTCAGTGGTCATCTGCCGGACCAACCGTCCCTCGGGATCGTTCAGGCCGGCACGCTCGTGAAGCAGCAGCAGCTTGTCGGCCTGCAGCTCCCGGGCAACCGCCACGGCCACATCCTCGCCGTAGAGGTTGAATACCTCGCCGGTGGGCGAATAGCCCAGCGGCGCCACCAGCACGACGGCGCCGTCGTCCAGCCGTTGGCGGATGGCGTCCCCGTCCACACGCCGCACCTCGCCGGTGTGCAGGTAGTCCACCCCGTCGCGCACGCCCAGCGGCCGGGCGGTGACGTAGTTTCCCGACGCCACCCGAATCCGATAACCCGCCATCGGGGTGTTCGCCAACCCCATGGACATGTGCGCCTCGATCTCCACCCGGACGCTGCCGACGGCCTCTTTGACGCAGGCGAGCGCGGCGTCGTCGGTCACCCGCAGGCCGTTGACGTAGCGCAGCTTCGCGCCCCGCAGCCGCAACCGCTCCTCGACCTGGGGGCGGGCTCCGGCGACCAGCACAACGCGAATGCCGAGGCTGTTCAGCAGGGCCAAATCGTGCACGAGCCGCGGCAGGCTGCCGTCCTCCATGGCCTCGCCGCCGACACTCACCACCACGGTCCGCCCCCGGTGGGCGTTGATGTACGGACTGCTGCGGCGGAACCACTGCACCAGCCGGGAGAGATCCTCGGTCATCCGGCGCCTTCCCCGTCGACGCAGAACCGCCGAATGAGTCCCTTCAGCATGTCCACTGTCGGCGGGATACGGTCCGTGGCCAGGAACTCGTCGGGTTGGTGCGCCTGATCGATATCGCCCGGACCGAGAATGACCGTATCCATCCCCAGCCGGTTGAGATACGGCCCTTCCGTGCCAAATGCCACCGATTCCGGCTCATGACCGGTCAGTTCCCGCGCAGCCTGGACGATCGCGGCGTCCGCCGGGGTCTCCATGGGGGCAAGCCCGGGAAAGAGCGACCGCAGCTCCAGGCCCCCCGGCCAATCCGACAGACGGCGCTCCAGCAGTTGCCGAAGCTCGCCCCGCAGCTCCTCGGCGGACATACCCGGCAGGGGCCGCAGGTCGAACTGCAGCTCCGCCTGCGCGCAAATCCGGTTGGGATTGTCGCCGGCATGGAGACAACCCAGGTTCATGGTGGGCACGGGAATAGCGAAGCGGTCATCGTGGTAGCGCTCCTGCAGGGACGACCGCCACCGCAGGACTTCCTGGAGCACCTCGGTCATGCCCTCCAGGGCGTTCAGCCCCAGGGACGGGTCGCTGGAATGGCCGGAACGGCCGACCACCCGCACCGCTTCCATCATTACCCCCTTGTGAAGGTGCACGGGGCGCATGCCGGTGGGTTCGCCGATAACGGCGTGGCGACCCAGCGGACGGGCGTCGTCCACCAGCGCCTTCGCACCGGTCATTCCAGACTCTTCATCCGCCGTGGCCAGAAGCACCAGCGGCTGTTTCAGCCGCTTGGGGTCCAGCTCCCGAGCCGCCTCCAGCGCCAGCGCGAAGAACGACTTCATGTCGCTGGTGCCGAGCCCGTAAAGGCGTCCGTCACGCTCGGTCAGGGTGAACGGGTCCGATGACCATCGATCGGCGTCGTAGGGAACCGTGTCGGTGTGCCCGGACAACACCAGGCCGCCGGAACCGCTGCCGAGGGTAGCGACGAGATTGGCCTTGTCCGGGTGCCCCGGCACGGCACGGATGTCCACTCGAAACCCCAGCGCCGACGCCCATTCGGCGAGACGATCGACAACGCCGCGGTTGCCCTGATCCAGGGCCGGGTTGACGCTGCTTACGGAGGGAATGGCGATCAGCTCGGCGAGCATACCGCGCAGGCCGGGCGGAGCGGACATGGCGCTTCTCCTGTCTTTACAGATCACCCCAGCTGGAGCGCTTGCGCCAGCGGATGCGGGTCAGAATGATGCCGACGATCATTCCGGCGAAGAGTACGCCGGCGCCCACCATGAACCAGTCCTGGCGGCTGCGATCGGCCAGCCGGTCGGTTTCGTTCACCAGATCCTGAACCCTGCGCTTGAGGTCGATGACTTCCTTTTTCAGGCGCTTGTTCTCGTTGGCCATGTTCAGCCCTTCCCGGGCTTCGTCCACCTGCTGTGTCAGGGTCTCGTTGGAGGAGGACAGGGAGTCGATCTTCTCCCGCGCCTGAGCCAGCGCCTGCTGCGAATCGGCAAGGCGCTGCTTGAGCTGCTGACTGCTCTCCTTCGCCTGCTGCGCCTGATCCTGCGCCGCGGCGAGGCGGTCTGCGGCCGGGCGCTGGGCGATGAGATACTGAGTCGGCACCCAGCCCACCTGCTCATCGGCGGTACGCACACGGGCCCAATCCCCGGATTCCTCAAGCAGCTCGACAGCCGCCCCGGTACGCAACCGCTCCAGTATCCGGTATTCGTTTCCCGGACCCGTGCGCAAATTGATTACCAGCTCGTCGGTTACGAAGCGGGTGGGCGCTGCCGCGGCGGCGGCTGCCGCCGTCAGTAGAACACAACAGAGGATCGTGATGATCGCCTGACGCACAAGATTCTCCCGTGATTGGCATTACTGCGGGGTTCCATGCCCCGTCCTGTCGTTGGCCCCCAGCCCGCCCCAAGGGCCGCAAACCTCGCATCGACCTGGCCCCGGGTCACGGCGGCCGGCGAAGTGGACAGACGAATCGTGGAACACCGCACCAGGCGTCCCCCCTCAACGAGGTGATTGTAGCGAAACCCCATAGGCGGCAAAACCGCAGCGGCGGACAGCTGCGCCGATTTTGTGCAGAATGGGCGCCCGAACGACCACCGGCAATGCGGCTCCCCATGGACACCACACTCAGCGACCTTTATCTCAAACGCGGCGAGGACCGGCGTCTGCGCGCGGGACACCTGTGGGTGTTCAGCAACGAAGTGGACGTGCAACGCACGCCCCTTCAGGAGCTGGAGCCCGGTGCCGGCGTTCTGATTCGGCGACACGACGGCAAGCCCGTGGGTTGCGGCTACGCCAATCCCCATTCGCTCATCTGCGCCCGCCTGGTAAGCCGCGACCCGCGACATCCGCTGGACGAATCGCTGCTGGTTCACCGGCTGAAGGTAGCCCTGTCCCTGCGACAGCGCCTCTACGACGCGAACTCCTACCGGCTGGTGCACGGAGAAGGAGACGGCCTGCCCGGGCTGGTGGTGGACCGCTTCGGCGATACGCTGGCCGTGCAGATCAACACCGCCGGCATGGAGCGTGTCCGGGACTCCGTGGTAACTGCACTGGAGCGCGTGATTGCGCCACGGCACATACTGCTGCGCGCCGACAGTTCCATGCGGGATCTGGAAGGGCTGGACCGCTACGTGGCCTGGGTCGGCGATTCCGGGCCGGACAGCCTGAACATCGAGGAAAACGGCTGCCGTTTCCAGGCACCGGCCACCAGCGGCCAGAAGACCGGCTGGTACTTCGATCACAGCGCGAATCGCCGCCGACTTCAGGCTTACGTGCACCAGTGCCGCGTGCTGGACCTCTTCAGCTATGTCGGCGCCTGGGGCGTGGAGGCCGCCGCGGCGGGAGCGGAATCGGTCCTGGCCGTGGAGAGCTCCGCCCAGGCCTGTGAGTGGATCGGCCGCAATGCGGATCTCAACGGCGTCGGCGAGCGGATGGACGTGGCACACGGGGACGTGTTCGACGTGCTCGCGGCGCTGCGCGAGGACGGCGAACGTTTCGACGTGGTGGTGGCCGATCCGCCGGCCTTCGTCAAACGCAAGAAGGATCTACGCTCCGGCATCCGCGCCTACCAGCGCCTCAATCAGATGGCCATGCAGGTGCTCTCCCGCGACGGCATCCTGGTCAGCGCCTCCTGTTCCGCCCACCTGGAGGAGCGGGAGCTCGAACGCACCATGCTGCGATCGGCAAGACACCTGGACCGCAGCATGCAGATCGTCGAGTATGGCCGCCAGGCACCGGATCACCCGGTACATCCCGCCATACCGGAAACCCGTTACATCAAGGCCGTATTCGCACGGATACTGCCGGCCGCCTCAACGCCATAAACGCCAGGAACAGCGAAACGACCCATGCTGCGCTACCCGGACATCGACCCCATCGCCTTCCAGATAGGCCCGCTGGCCGTGCACTGGTACGGGCTCATGTACGCAATCGGCTTTCTGGCCGGCTGGTGGCTGGGGCGCATGCGGGCAAAGCAGCCCTGGCGCCCCGTACAGCCGGCGCAGATGGACGATCTGGTGCTGTTTGTGGCAATCGGCGTAGTGGCCGGCGGCCGCATCGGCTACATGCTTTTCTACGGTTTCCCGACCCTGATTCACGACCCGCTGCAGCTGTTCCGGATCTGGCAGGGCGGCATGTCCTTCCACGGCGGACTCATCGGCGTGCTCATCATGACGTGGTGGTTCGCCCGCCGCATCGGTCGCGGGTTCTGGGAGGTAATCGACTTCGTCGCCCCGCTGGTGCCCATCGGCCTCGGAGCCGGCCGGCTCGGCAACTTCATCAACGGCGAGCTCTGGGGGGCGCCCACCAACCTGCCCTGGGGCATGGTCTACCCGCCGATGGGCCCGCAGCCGCGGCACCCGTCACAGCTCTACGAGTTCGCCCTGGAAGGCGTAGCGCTATTCACCATACTCTGGCTCTTCAGCCGTCGACCGCGCCCCACGTGCGCCGTTTCCGGGGTATTCCTGATCGCCTACGGCATATTCCGGTTTCTGGTGGAATTCGTTCGCCTGCCGGACCCCCAGCTCGGCTACCTGGCATTCGGATGGTTCACGATGGGGCAACTGCTGTCGACGCCGATGATTGTGTTCGGCCTCGGGCTGTTGTGGTGGGCATACCGAAACGAAGCTTCGAACGGACGGACTGAAGGACTGAAGGACTGAAGGACTGAAGGCAGGATGGCTGGGACGTGATTGTCGGTTTGTTACTGTGCCGTCGGCTCCGCTCCGGAGGATGATGGGCAGAGCGCCACACTCTCAGTCCTCAGTCCACTACACACAGTCCTCTGCGAACTTGAGTCCTTTGGTCGTTTAGTCCTTACTAACCGCCTATGAAACAGTATCTCGATCTCATGCGCCGGGTCCGCAACACCGGCATCCGCAAGGACGACCGCACCGGGACCGGCACCCTGTCGGTCTTCGGCCACCAGATGCGCTTCGATCTGGGCGAGGGATTTCCGCTGGTCACCACCAAACGGCTGCACCTGCGCTCGATCATCCACGAGCTGCTCTGGTTCCTGGCCGGTGACAGCAATATCGCCTATCTGAAGGAAAACGGCGTCAGCATCTGGGACGAGTGGGCCGACGACAACGGTGATCTGGGGCCGATCTACGGCGTGCAGTGGCGCTCATGGCCCACGGCGGACGGGCGGCACGTCGACCAGATCAGCCAGGTCCTGGAGCAGATTCGGAACAACCCCGATTCCCGGCGCCACATCGTCTCCGCGTGGAACGTGGGAGAGCTGGAGCGCATGGGGCTGCCGCCCTGCCACGTCATGTTTCAGTTCTACGTGGCGGAAGGGCGCCTGTCCTGCCAGCTCTACCAGCGCAGCGCGGACATCTTCCTGGGCGTGCCCTTCAACATCGCCTCCTACGCTCTGCTCACCTGCATGGTGGCGCAGGTCACGGGGCTGCAGCCCGGCGAGTTCATCCACACCCTTGGCGACGCCCATCTGTACCTGAACCACCTGGAGCAGGCGGACGAGCAGCTTCAACGGGAGCCGCTGCCGTTGCCACGGCTGCGACTCAACCCCGAGGTGCGCTCGCTGTTCGCGTTCCGCTTCGAGGACATCGCCATCGAGGACTACCGCTACCATCCTCATATCAAGGCACCGGTGGCCGTGTAGCTGCGGCCACCGGACCGCGGCGGAGTCACAGAAACCGATCCGGGGTACCGACACCTGTCAGCGCTGGAACTGGTTTACGAGCCCCCGCATCCGCCGCACCTCCTCGGCGAAGGCGCTGATGCGCTCAACACACTGAGTGGATGCCGATTTGGCGCTGTCGGCGAGCTGGCTTATTTCGCTTATGTTGCCGCTGAGTTGACCCGCCGCCGTGGTCTGCTGCTCGGTGGCGCTGGCGATCTGGGCCGTCAAACCGGTGATCTCCTCGAAGCCGTTGATCAACTGCTCCAGCTGACGCAGCGATTCCACCGAAGATTCGCGTGTACGTTCCGCCTCCAGGTGGTTCTCCTCCATGGATTGCGTGGCCTCGTCGGCACTGCCCTGGAGTCGGTCGATGATGGCCTGGATTTCGCCGGTGGACTGCTGCGTTCGCGTGGCGAGCTCCCGGACCTCGTCGGCAACCACGGCGAAGCCGCGACCGGAGTCGCCGGCCCGCGCCGCTTCGATCGACGCGTTCAGCGCCAGCAGGCTGGTCTGCTGCGCCACGCCGTTGATCACCTCGAGAACGGTGCCGATCTCACGGCTCGACTCCGCCAGACGCTCGACCGTCTGCGAGGAGATCTGCATACGCTCCGCCAGCCGGTCCATGGCCTCGCGCGTTCGCTCCATGAGCCGGCCCGCTTCGTTGCCCTGTGACTGTGAGCTCGCGGCGCATTCCGCGGCATCGGACGTGTTGCGGGCAATCTCCTGGAGTGTCTGCGACATCTC
>JASFMS010000093.1:0-6946 GCA_050117435.1 Ectothiorhodospiraceae bacterium
GCGCCTCGCGCTTTGCGGCCCGCTCGAACAGGGTTTCGCCAACGAGAACCACGAGCACGGGTGGCTGGGAACCGCGCAGACCGCTGCGCAGCCGCTGGCGAACATCCTCCAGCGAATACACGACGTCCGGCGATGCGAACCCGGCTGCCTGCAGAGTACTGGACGTGGAGAGCGCTGAGGCGGGCTCTCCATCCGCGATCAGAATGGACCAGTCGCGGTAACGTTCCACACCATCCATGATGGCGCCCCTTTATTGTTGTTCCGCGCTAACGGTGCTCCGGTCTCTGGGCCGATCGTCACCGGGTGCGCACAGTGGCAAGCAAATCAGTGCTGTCAGAAATCTTTCTTACGAGAAAACGTCAATGCCCGACGCAACTCCCCGTAACTTAAGCACACTCCTCCCCAAGGCACAAGTTGAGTATCGGTTTCAACTGAGAAACTCGATCAGCCCCTGAAGCGCCGCCACCACGGCCTGGCGGCGGACGGCTTCGCGCCCGCCCTGGAACCGACCCTCGTATGTAGCGAGCGTGCCGCCGTTGCGATACCAGGCTAACCACACCAGACCCACCGGCTTCTCCGGGGTGCCGCCATCGGGCCCGGCGACGCCGGTCACCGCGACACTGACCTTGGCCTTGCGATGGGCAACCGCACCGCGCGCCATTTCGACGGCGGCCTGTTTGCTAACGGCACCGTGCTCCTCCAGGGTCCGAGGCGATACACCGAGCATTTCCATCTTGGCAGCGTTGGAGTAGACCACGAACCCCCGTTCGAACCACTGCGAGCTGCCGGGGACGTCCGTTATCACTTTCGAAATCCACCCGCCGGTGCAGGACTCCGCCGCCGCCAGCATGATTCCACGCTGGTTCAGACGTTCCCCGACATCCCTGGCCAGCACCAACAGATCCTGATCCCCTTCCGCCACTGGCAGTCTCCCTTAGCGAGCTCTTCGGAATTGTTTGTCGGTTCTCGAGGCTCCGCTCCACCGCCTTCCCGGGACGGTCCCTCACGAAAAGGCGCGTCGCATATGCGCATTCTCACTTGTCCGGAAGCGCAATTGAAGCCCCCTCATTACCGATAATCGGCTCAACGCGCTTGTCGGCGCCTTACAGCGGCGACAACGGTCGCGCCCACCCCGAAGAGCTCAACCCCGAATTCTGCAAAACCGAGGGCGCGCCGGTATACTCCCGGCTCTTCAAGGAGCTCAGACCACCCGAGACAGAGCAGACAGCCGTACCCATGGCCAGCAAGTCAGCCGCCCAGCCGCGACAGCACACGCCCATGATGCAGCAGTATCTGCGCATCAAGGCGGAACAGCCGGACACACTGGTCTTCTACCGGATGGGGGACTTCTACGAACTGTTCTACGACGACGCCCGCCGCGCCGCGGAGCTGCTCGATATCACCCTCACCACTCGCGGGGAGTCCGCGGGGCAACCCATCCCCATGGCGGGAGTTCCGGCGCATTCCTATGAATCCTACCTGGCGAAACTGGTGCGCCAGGGCGAGTCCGTGGCCATCTGCGAGCAGATCGGCGACCCGGCGACGGCGAAGGGGCCGGTGGAGCGCCGCATTATTCGCGTCGTCACCCCGGGCACGCTCACCGAAGAAGCGCTTCTGGAGGAACGGCAAAGCAACCTCCTGGTGGCGATCAACGCCGCCGAGGCGCACTTCGGCATCGCGGCGCTGGAGCTCTCGGGAGGGCGCTTCACCGTTGCCGAGGTGAGCGGCACCGATGCCCTGCTGGCCGAACTGGAACGCCTTCGCCCGGCCGAAATACTCGTCTCGGAGGACCTGACTCCGCCCCCGACCCTGGCCGAGATGCGCGGCCTCACGCGACGTCCCCCGTGGCATTTCGACGGCGATGCCGCCGAGCGCCTGCTGACCGACCAGTTCGCCACCCGGGACCTCGCCGGCTTCGGCATCGACCACCTCCCTGTCGCGGTGGGAGCCGCGGGCTGCCTTCTCCAGTACGTGCGCGACACCCAGCGTGCCGCCCTCCCCCACGTCCGCGGCATCCAGGTGGAGGACCGGGAAGAAGCCATCGTCATGGACGCGGCCAGCCGGCGGAACCTCGAGATCGAGCACAACCTCTCCGGCGGCAGCGAACATACTCTGGCCTGGGTGCTGGACACTACGGTCACCGGCATGGGGGGGCGACTGCTGCGGCGCTGGCTGCACCGGCCGTTGCGTGCCCGACCGGCCCTGCGTGCCCGCCACGAAAGCGTCGGAGCCCTGCTGTCCACCGGCGCCGCGCGGCGCCTTCGCGACTGCCTGCGGGGAACGGCGGACGTAGAGCGCATCACGGCGAGAATCGCCATGCGCTCGGCCCGCCCGCGGGACCTGACCGGCCTTCGCGAGGCCCTCCGGCGCCTGCCCGGGGTCCAGGACATCCTTTCGGATTGCGACGCTGAGCGCTGCACGGAACTGGCCCGCCAGGCAGGTGAACACCCGGACACGGTTGCGCTGCTGGACCGGGCCATCCTGGAACAACCCCCCGTGCTGATTCGGGACGGGGGCGTAATTGCCGATGGCTACGATGCGCAGCTGGACGAGCTTCGGGACCTGTCCCGCAATGCCGACCAGTTCCTGGTGGAGCTGGAACAGCGGGAGCGGGAAGCCACCGGCATCGCCAACCTCAAGGTGAGCTACAACCGGGTCCACGGGTATTACATCGAGATCACTAAAGGCCAGAGCCACCTGGCCCCGGAGCGCTACATCCGCCGCCAGACGCTCAAGGGCGCGGAGCGGTACATAACACCGGAACTCAAAGGCTTCGAGGACAAAGTGCTGTCGGCGCGCGAACGGGCTCTGGCCCGGGAGAAGGCGCTCTACGACGGCCTGCTGGATATCCTCGGTGAGTCCCTGGACGCGCTGATGGGCACGGCCGCCGCACTGGCCGAGCTGGACACCCTGGCGTGTCTCGCCGAGCGCGCCGAGGCGCTGGACTACGCGCAACCGGAGCTGATGGAGGAGCCCGGCATCCGCATCGAGGGTGGTCGCCACCCGGTCGTGGAAAGGGTGCTGGACGATCCCTTCGTCCCCAACGACGTTCAGCTGGACGACGGGCGCCGGATGCTGATGATCACCGGCCCCAACATGGGCGGCAAATCCACTTACATGCGCCAGGTGGCGCTGATCACCCTGCTGGCGCACGTGGGAAGCTTCGTACCGGCGCGGCGTGCCGAGATCGGCCCCGTCGACCGCATTTTCACGCGGATTGGCGCCTCCGACGACCTGGCCGGAGGCCGATCCACTTTCATGGTGGAGATGACTGAGACGGCCAACATTCTCAACAATGCCACCCCCCAGAGCCTGGTGCTCCTGGACGAGATCGGTCGCGGCACGAGCACCTTCGACGGGCTGGCCCTGGCCTGGGCCACGGCCGCTGAACTCGCCGGGAAGCTGGCGGCGTTCACCCTGTTCGCCACTCACTACTTCGAAATGACCGCGCTGCCGGAGCAGTTCGACGGCGTCACGAACGTCCACCTGGATGCCGTGGAGCACGGGGAGCGAATCGTTTTCCTGCACGCGCTGAAGGAAGGACCGGCCAACCAGAGCTACGGCCTGCAGGTCGCCGCCCTCGCCGGCGTTCCCGAGCCCGTGATCGCCGCCGCGAGGCACAAACTGGAGCAGCTGGAGGTCGACGCCCAGGCGCACCGGCCGGCACAGGATACCCAGCTGTCTCTATTCGCACCGTCGACACCCGACCCGGCGCTGGAGCATCTCGAGGCGCTGAATCCCGATGACCTCACCCCGCGGCAGGCGCTGGAGGCGATCTACGAGCTGAAGCGCCTGACGCGGGAGTAGCCGCAGGTGCGATTCCCCCTGACGGTGTAGGTTGATGAAACCGGCCTCCACGCCTACTGTTCGGGCCGCGGAGCGCCGCGCCTTTTTTCCAGGGGCGCAGCGGGAGCATGATTGACGGACACTGTAACGAGCGTCGAACCGACCGGAGCGGAGACGATCAATGACATACGTCGTTACCGAGAACTGCATCAAGTGCAAATACACGGATTGTGTTGAAGTCTGCCCGGTGGATTGTTTCCACGAGGGTCCCAACTTCCTGGCAATCGATCCCGAGGAGTGCATCGACTGCACGCTCTGCGAGCCGGAGTGCCCCGCCGAGGCCATCTACTCCGAGGACGATCTCCCCTCCGAGTACGAGCACTTCCTGGAGCTCAACGCCGAATTGTCCAAGGATTGGCCGGTGATTACCGAGATGAAGGATCCGCCGGCCGACGCCGAGGAGTGGGACGGCAAGCCGGACAAGCTCAAACTGCTGGAGCGCTGAGCGCGGCATAGACCAGACGCAGCGCCAGCACTGTCAGCAGTGCCCGGAACGCTATCCGGAAGCCTCGCTCCGGCAGACGATCCAGGAGCCGCCGGCCCACCAGAACCCCGGTGAAGCCGGCGACGATCATTGCCACGATCAGCGGCAACCAGGGCGCAAACGCGAAGCCCAGGGTGCCGAAGGCGGCGACCTTGAGCCCGTGCTGCAGCGTCATCATGGCCGCGTGGGTTCCGATCAGGCGGTGGCGCTGCGGCACCAGCGGGGCAAGGCCGGCGGCGACAAACGGGCCGGTCGCCCCGAGAAACATGGTCAGGAAGCTTGCCATGGCGCCGAGCGGAGCCAGGACCCAGGGCCGCGCTACCGAAATCCCCACCTGAGGCCGCCAGGCCGCGAACAGAATGAATGCGCCGAGAATGCCCTTGAGCAACGGCGACGGAAGCCGGAACACGACGCTGGCACCAAGAGCCGTTCCCGCAATGGCACCCGCGGCGAATACCGCGAACCAGGGCCATATCACGTGTCGGCGAAACACCGTGCAGCGGCTGACGTTGGATCCCAGCTGAATCACGCCGTGGACGGGAATCACCGCCGCCGCGGGCAGCAGGTTTCCAAGCAGTGCCAGCATCACCAATCCGCCGCCCATGCCCACGGATGCGGTGATGGCGGATGTGACGACGCTGGCGCCGACCAGCCCCAGAAAGGCCGCGGCCGACAGTCCCGCCGGCTCCCAGAGGAATTGCCCGAGCTGATCCAGAGGCACCGGCGTTACCGAATCGGCAGGCCCTGACTGTCGCGCTTCAGCGTCGCCAGCATGTCCTCCGGGGAACGGTAACCGCTGAACATCGCCCCCGAACCGGTGACGATGGTCGGCGTTCCGCGCACACCGAGTTCGCGGGCCAGCTCCATGTGTTCCTTGACCGGGTTGTCGCACTCGGCGTGTTCGATGGATTCGCCGAGCTTGGCGCGGGTGAGTGCGTCATGGGGATCATCGGCACACCAGGCCCAAACCGCCTTGTCGTAGGAGTTGGAGTTTACGCCTGCCCTTGGCATGAGCAGGTAGCGTACGCGGATTCCCAGCTTGTTATAGGCGTCCATGTGCTGGTGCAGTCGCCGGCAGTAAGGGCAGTCGATATCCGTGAAAACGGTGATCTGATAGCGGGCCGGCCCGTCCGGCTCAAAGATGAGCATGTTGTCCTCGCCGATGGCGTTGATCTTGGCCAGGCGGATGCCCTTGCGCTTTTCCTCGGTGAGCGACCGCCGCGCCTGCAGATCCACCAACTCCCCCTGAAGGAGATAACGGCCGTCCGCCGTGACGTAGAAAACGTGACCGCCCGCAGTCACTGAATACAACCCGTCAACGGGGGTCGATTCGATCATGTCGATATCGGCGTCGGGTATCACGCTCCGCAATGCGCCGCGAATGGCGTCCTCGACCGAGCTCTCCGCGGCCATGGCCGTGGTGGCGGCCAGAAAGGCGACGGTCAACGCCGCCAGCAGGATGCGCTTCATTGAAACCTCACTGTTCACGTCCAGGGTCCCATTTTCCGGCAGGCGCACTGCGTTTGCGAGTCCACCGTTCCCATTTCCTTAACCGCGCGGGTGGTGGGTGGCGTGCAGCTCCTGGAGCCGGTGACGCGCGACGTGGGTGTAGATCTGGGTGGTGGAAAGGTCGCTGTGCCCAAGCAGCAGCTGCACGACCCTCAGATCGGCACCGTGGTTGAGGAGATGGGTGGCGAAGGAATGCCTGAGCGTGTGCGGCGACAGCGGTTTGCGGATCCCCGCCTGGGTGGCATAAGCCTTGATTCGATACCAGAACGCCTGCCGGGTCATGGCGCCGCCCCGGCGAGTCACGAAGGCGGCGGCGGAGGTCCGCCCCGCCAGCAGCTCCGGCCGGGCACGGTGCAGGTAGGCCTCAGCCCAGTCCAGCGCTTCTTCGCCCAGGGGCACCAGGCGCTCCTTGTTGCCCTTGCCCATCACGCGGACGACCCCCTGGCGCAGGTTCAGTTGCTGCAGGGTCAGCGCCACCAGCTCGGAGACGCGCAGCCCGGTGGCATAGAGACACTCCAGCATCGCCCGATCCCGAAGCCCCAGTGGATCCTCCGTGTCGGGAGCATCCAGCAACGCCTCCACTTCGGACTCGGTAAGCGACTCCGGGAGCGGTCGGCCAAGCCGCGGCGCGTCCACCAGCGCCGTGGGGTCCCCGTCGAGCCGACCCTCGCGCAACTCATAGCGATAGAACCGGCGAAGGCTCGACAGCAGCCGCGCGGTGGTGCGAGGTTTCGCGCCGCCAGCCACGCGCTCGCCCAGATATCCCATGATCTCCGCGCGCGACGCCTGCTCCAGTCCCAGCCCGCGCTCGATCAGCCACTTCGCAAATCCCGCCAGGTCCGTGCGGTAGGCCTGCCGCGTGTGAGAGGACAGGCCGTACTCCATCCAGATGGCTTCCACGAAGCGCTCGACCCGGGCCAATTCCACGTCCAGCACTTGCTGCGTCAATGATCCTCGCTCCCGGAACGTTGGCCGCCGCCCGGCTTCTGACCACCGATCATGCGAAAGATATCCAGAGGCAGCGGAATCACCACGTTCTGGCTGGTCGAGGCGATGTCGGACAGGGTCTGCAGATAGCGCAGCTGCAGCGCTTCCGGCTGCGTGGCA
>JASFMS010000094.1:0-6932 GCA_050117435.1 Ectothiorhodospiraceae bacterium
CGACGCGGTCGTCGAAGATTCGGCGATTCCGGCTGTTTGCAGCGTTCCAGACGGGATCATCCGGTCGTTGCGGTTGGGAGTATGGCTTGGCGTGGGTGGCGATGAAGCAGTGGTCGTCGGTGGTGCAGCAGGCTGCCACGTTTTCGTCACCCTCCCGGATGGGCTCCTGGACGGGCGGCAGCACCCGGTCGGTGAATTCCACGTAGCGCGTCATGTACTGCTGCGGGTCTGTGCCTTCAATGGGCCGATAGTCCCGGTCCCACAGATCCGCCTCCGATATCTCTCCCGCATCGAGCCCCGCCGCAAACGCATCGGAAACTCTTGCAGCCGCTTCCATGGCTCTGAGCACGTAGGGTTTGTCGTCCGTTTCAACATCGCTTTCGCAGGTAATGTTGACCAGGTCCTCGGTTACGGCCAGCAGGCGGTTGATTCGGTCACGGGCGGTCTTCAGGTTGTCGGCGGAGTTCTGCACCTCCCCGCTCATCTCGGTGAGGCCGTTCACGGTGTCGCCGCAGTAGCGGTCGATTTCGCTCACCGCCTCGCCTATACGTCGGGATTCCGTATCCATGTCCGCCATGGCCTGGCCCACGGAATCCATCGCCTGCTGGATGGAATGCGTGCCTTCCTGCACGCGTTCCGCCTGTTCGGTGCTCTCACCGCCGCGGCTCACCAGTTCCCGAACCCGGTCCCCAAGTTCCGTGAGCGTGTGGTCGATGTCCGCTGTCGCCTCGGATGTCTGATGGGCCAGTTCCTTGACCTCTTCGGCCACTACGGCGAATCCGCGGCCCGCCTCCCCGGCACGGCTCGCCTCGATGGTGGCATTCAGCGCCAGCAGATTCGTCTGCTTGGCGATTGCGGCGATGCCTTTGGCGACCTTGCCCACTCGGGCCAGCGTCTCTTCCAGTGAGGTCAGCTGTTCGCCGGTATCCGTGACGGTTTCGGCGAGCTGCCGGATGTCTTCCAGTGAGGTCTGAATGGCGCTGCGCGATGCTTCCACTTCGCCGGCGGCAGTGGCCGACACCTGCTGGGCGTTGCGGCTGGCGTTGTCCACGGTCTTGTTGACCTCGGACATCTGCTCGGCGATACGCTGTAGCTCGGCAAACTGGGTGACCTCACGATCCACGTGACGGCTGACGTCCTCCACGTTGCCGGCGACGTCCACCAGCTCCATGCCCAACTCGCCGGTGCGGCGGGCGATGCGCCGTATAACGTCTGCCCCGGAAGTGCTCTCCTGCTTGCCGGAGTCTTCCGTGACGGTGGTGTCGCGTCGGAACCAACCCATGACTCCCCCCAAATGTACTTCTGTTATGCGCCCGTTCCGGGATTCCGTCGAACACGGAACCCTCTCCCCATTTGCAGGTTATCGGCGTGCCCGGGAAATCCTTGAGGTGACAAATGTTCCGGCGTATGTTGTGACGAATATCACAGAACTGGATGTTCCCGCTGCCACCGTGAGGACATGGTTACCGGTTTCTCGCTGCCGCGGCAGCGCGGGCGCGCGATCGGCAACCGCGGTGCGGCATTGCACAGCCGGCTGTCGGGGTGGCGGAACGGTTGGTATCGGGGGGAGAGACAGTGTCGGCTGTTGGCGTTGACGAGGGGAGCCTTCGTGAACAGGTGGACCGGGTTGCCGGCACCTGGGGCGCCGTTGTCGACTCGCCGAATCGACAGAACCTCGACGCCATGGCCTCCCACGTGCGGCGAATGGTCCAGCGGGCCCGGGACGCGGGCTACAGGCGGATCTCCGAGCTTGGCAGCATCATCGAGGTGATGCTGGGCCCCGTGATAGCCAACGAGTCGGAGGTCACGGAAGAGTTTCAGGAGATTATCGCCAACTACCTGTCCGCGCTGCGTGGGTTGGCCGACCGTTTGCCCGAGTCCACCCCGGTTGAGGCCGGCGCGTCGGCGCGCCGGCTCGTGTTCCTCGGCGCCGACGGTAGCGAAATTCAGAATCTTCGCGTTCAGCTGCGCTCCTTCGGCTACAGCGCAGACAGCAGCGACTCCCTGGAACGGCTTCTGCCCATACTCCGCAATCGCGACGCGGACGTGGTGATCCTCGATCTGGATTCGCTGGAGCGGTTCGACGAGACCCTCGTCCGCGAGCTGCAGACCGCCGCTGGCCACCAGATACCTGTGTTGGCCATCAGTCGCACCGGAGACCTGACCCGGCGGCTGGCCGCGGCCCGTGCCGGCGTTCGGGCGTATCTGCTGAAGCCCATCGACGTGCACGAGTTGGTGGACGAGCTGGACCGCGCCACCGCCGCTCCGGAGCCGATCCGTTTTCACATCCTGCTCGTCGAGGACAGCCCCACCCAGGCTGCCTATTTCACAGGCATTCTGGAACGGGCGGGTATGGACGTGAGCCTGGTGAGCGATCCCATGCGCGTCCTCGACGTGCTCGCCGAGCACATGCCCGATCTCATTCTGATGGACATGTACATGCCCGGTTGCGACGGCATGGAGCTGGCGCGGGTCATTCGGCAGTTTCCCGCCTACGCGAGCATCCCCATTGTGTTCCTCTCCGCCGAAACGGCGGTGGACCGGCAGCTGGATGCCATGAGCCTGGGTGGGGACGACTTTCTCACCAAGCCGATCAATCCCACTCACCTGATCCGTTCCGTCACGATTCGCGCCGAACGGGCGCGGAGCCTGCGCTCGTTCATGGTCACGGACAACCTCACGGGGCTGTTCAATCACTCGCGCATCAAGGAACAGCTCAAAAAGGAAGTCGCCCGCGCCGTCCGGCGCGACTCGCCGACCGCCTTCGCCATGCTGGACATCGACGGCTTCAAGGCAGTCAACGACACCTATGGTCACCCCATGGGCGACCGTGTCATCAAGACGCTGGCGCGGGTGCTTCAGTCCCGGCTCCGACAATCCGACTACATCGGCCGCTACGGCGGCGAGGAATTCGCGGTGATCCTGCCGGATGCCACAGCCGCCCAGGCGGCCCGTGTTCTGGATGGCGTGCGGCAGAACTTCGCCCGGATACGCCATTTTTCGGCCAGTGGCCCTTTTCAGGTGACCTTCAGCGGCGGCGTGAGCGACTATCCCACGGTGTCCGACGCGGACGCGCTTGCCGTTCACGCGGACCGTGCGCTCTACGCCGCCAAGCGTCAGGGCCGCAACCGGGTGCTGGACGATGAGGCCGCGCACAGCTTACCGCAAACGTGAAGCAGTACTCGGCCCGGTATCCGGGACTGGGGCATCCTGCGTCCGGATGCAGTATTCCCTGGAGCTCCCTTGCAGAGAAATGGGAGCGAACGACGCCGAAACGGCGCGATGAGGAGGACAGGCATGTACGACCTTTGGTTAAGGCAGTACATGGCCTGCACGGAGGCGGGCTTGAGCTGGATGTCGGCCAGCGTTGCTCTATGGATGGGCTGGTTCCCGACAGCGCGGTCCGCGGAAGAGTCCGCTGCGCCGGTGGAGGCATGGCTGTCGCCGCTGGCGAAACTGGGTCTCAGCCGGCGCGCCCCGGTCATCGTCAACTGCGCGGCCGCGCTATACAGCCGCTACGGCGTCGATCTATCGCGTCTGCGACCGACGAATGATCAGGACAGTGCCTGCGGAGTCTGCTACGGAGCCTGACAGGCTCTGAAGGGTTGCCACCGTTGCTGCCGGACGCGCCAGTGCTCCGGTGGGCGTCATTACGCCGCCGGCCAAGGGCCTTCCGCACGATTCGCAAACCGGTTTGCATTTGCGGGGCAATTCAGTATCCTCGATGCCCGTTGCCGGCGGAACTCGTCGGCACGCCATTCCACATACGGGTTCAGACCCGACGCCGATAGCCCGGCCCGCACAGGTTCCCGTGCGCGCAGGGGCGCCGCCCGACAGGCACTTCGAATACAGGACGCATGGAAGAGTCCCGCCGCCGTCAAGGAATTGTTCAGCATTTCCTTAGGCGCCGATCGGCCGTGGACTTCGCTGACCCGCCACCGCCGGCCCGTGACCGGCCAACGACGAGGAGGCGTACATGACTGACATGACCGCGCTGGAACGGATCGAGGCCGCGGGCGGGATCGCGCCGCGCCGATTCAAGGTTTACACGGCCCGGAGCCTGGACGCGATTCCGGGTCTCGACCGGGTGACGGAGTCCGAACGCTTCGCCATGAGGGTCGTTGCCAACGTGCTGCCTTTCCGGGTAAACGAGTACGTCATCAACGAACTCATCGACTGGACGCGTGTGCCCGATGATCCCCTGTACCAGCTGGTTTTCCCCCAGCGGGGTATGCTGGCACCGGAGAAGTTCGACCGCATGGCGGAGGCGCTTCGCCGCGATGCGTCCAAAGAGGAGATCGCCCGGCTCGCTCGAGAAATCCGCGGCGAGCTCAATCCGCATCCCGCCGGTCAGATGGAGCTGAACGTCCCTGTCCACGGCGGCGAGCAGGTGGAGGGGATGCAGCACAAGTACCGGGAAACGGTGCTGTTCTTCCCCAGTCAGGGCCAGGTCTGTCATTCCTACTGCACGTTCTGTTTCCGCTGGGCGCAGTTCGTTGGTGACAAGGAGCTACGTTTTGCATCCAACGAAACCGATGCCCTGCACGCCTATCTTCGCGGCCACCGGGAGGTGACGGATCTGCTGGTGACCGGGGGTGACCCGCTGGTGATGAAAACGCGGAATCTGGCCCAGTACCTGGAGCCGCTGACGAGACCGGAGTTCGAGCACCTGCAGACCGTGCGTATCGGTTCCAAGGCGCTCACGTTCTGGCCCTACCGCTTTGTGACCGATCGGGATGCCGACGAGCTGCTGCGGCTGTTCGAAAAACTGGTGGCCGCGGGCAAGCACGTCGCGCTGATGGCCCATTACAACCACCCCAATGAGTTGCGTACCGGAATTGCCCGGGAGGCCATCAGGCGGGTCCGTGACACCGGCGCCGAGATCCGGTCCCAGGGGCCGCTGCTGCGCCATATCAACGATGATCCCGAGGCGTGGAGTGACCTTTGGCGCGAGCAGGTTCGGCTCGGCGTTATTCCGTACTACATGTTCGTGGAGCGCGATACGGGCGCGCGACACTATTTCGAGGTCCCGCTGGCGCGGGCCTGGGAGATCTACCGGGAGGCCATGCAGCGGGTCTCCGGCCTGGGGCGCACCGCGCGTGGTCCGTCCATGAGCGCCGAGCCCGGCAAGGTGGAAATCCAGGGAGTCACGGAGATTCACGGGGAGAGGGTTTTCGTGCTCCGATTCATCCAGGGACGCAATCCGGACTGGGTGCAGCGGCCTTTCTTCGCCCGCTATGACGAGAACGCGACCTGGCTGCACCACCTGCGACCCGCCTTCGGCGAGCGGCGGTTCTTCTTCGAGGACGAGTTCGAGGCCATGAAGGAGAGCGTGGCTATCGATCGATAGGTGCCGAAGGAGGGGGCGGCGTCAGCCGTGCCCCTCCTTCGCTTCACTCAGTGCGGCCGGTTGATCGCTGGAGCGCGCCAGCTCCGAGTGGTCGAAGTCGTCGACCATGATCACGGCCCGTCGGGCGGCATCGGCATCCTTGAGTGCCTCGTATTCCTGCTCGTTGACCACCCCCGCCTCGCGCGCCGCGTCCAGGGGGTCCTGATCCCAGTCCACGGTCAGCTCGCTGCTGCGGATGGCCTTGTCGATGCGGCGCTGAACCGGTTCCAGCTCCACCATGCGCCGGAACGCGTACTCGACGCGTCCGCTGGCGTCGTCCCGGGATTCGGTGCGGTGGCAGCCCTCCACCAGGCGTTCGCGAGCTTCGCCGGGTTCCATGAGCAGCCGTGCGACCCGTGCGCCGGTCCGGTCCGACGCCGGCCGGAACCGTCGCCCCAGGGGAAACACCAGTACGCGTAGCGCCCGCCCCAGTGCGCGCGAGGGGAAGTTCACGAGGATCTCGTCCAGACGGCACTGGATCGTGTAGAGGGCGTCTTCCAGGCCCCACTGCACGAAGGCCAGATCGTCCCGCGGCCGGCCCTGATCCTCGAAACGTTTGAGAGTGGCCGAGGCCAGATAGAGATAGCTCAACACGTCGCCGAAACGGGCCGAAAGCCGCTCGCGGCGCTTCAGCGAGCCGCCCATCACCAGCATCGCCACGTCGGCCAGCAGGGCGAAGCAGGCGGCGAAACGTGAAAGATGCTGGTAGTAACGGCGGGTTTCATGGCTGCCGGCGGCCCCGGCGACGCGGGCGCCCGTAAGCCCGAGGAAGAGAGAGCGCAGTGCGTTGCTGGTGGCGAATCCCAGATGCCCCACAAGAAGGCGGTCGAATTCGGCGCGGGCGGCCTCCGGATCCGTATCGTCCTTCTGGGTTGCGAGGATCTCCTTCAACACGTACGGATGGCAGCGGATCGCGCCCTGGCCGAAGATCATCATGTTTCGGGTGAGTATATTGCTGCCTTCCACCGTAATGCTGATGGGCATGCTTTCGTAGGCGCGACCCAGGTAGTTGTTTGGCCCCAGGCAGATTCCCTTGCCGCCGTGGATGTCCATGGCGTCGTTCACGCACTGCCGTGCGCGCTCGGTGAGATGGTATTTCACCACCGCCGAGAGCACGGCCGGCTCTTCGCCCATATCCACGGCACCGGCGGTCATGCACCGTGCGGCATCCATCACGTAGCTGTGGCCGCCGATGCGGGCCAGGGCCTCCTGAACGCCCTCGAACTCACCGATTGGGATGTTGAACTGCCTTCGAACGCGGGCGTACGCACCGGTGGTGAGTGCCGCTTTTTTGGCCGTGGCCGTTCCGCCCGAGGGCAGGGAGATGGAGCGGCCGACGGACAGGCAGTTCATGAGCATGATCCAGCCCTGACCGATCCGCTCGCGGCCACCGATGATGTAGTCGAACGGTATGAAAACGTCCCGGCCCCTGTTGGGTCCATTCATGAAAGCGGCGTTCAGCGGGAAGTGACGACGGCCGATCTCCACGCCCGGCGTTTCCCGCGGGATCAGCGCCAGGGTGATACCCAGTTCGTCCTCCTCG
>JASFMS010000095.1:0-6904 GCA_050117435.1 Ectothiorhodospiraceae bacterium
TGTCCATCGGGAGCCGGTCGAGGCCACCGTCGCGGAGCCGGCGGATGGCGCCACGGGTGAACTTCCGGTTCTTGCGGACGATGACGTCGCTGCCGAGCTTGATGTCGCGCGTCGCGCGCTGGCCCGGGAGCAGGTCGTACTCGATGGACTTGGAGAACTTGCCCTTGCCCTCGGTGTAGATCGTCTCGGTGTCGTAGTAGAACTTGAGAAGATCCTGGGCGGTGTAGCCGAGCGCCTTGAGGAGCACCGTCGCGTGCATCTTCCGGCGGCGGTCGATGCGGACGAAGATGAAGTCCTTCGGGTCGAACTCGAAGTCGAGCCAGGACCCCCGATACGGGATTACGCGGGCGGAAAACAGCAGCTTGCCCGAGGAGTGCGTCTTGCCCTTGTCGTGATCGAAGAAAACACCGGGAGAGCGATGAAGCTGCGAGACGATGACGCGCTCGGTGCCGTTAACCACGAACGTACCGTTACGGGTCATGAGCGGCAGCTCGCCCATGTAGACTTCCTGCTCCTTGATGTCCTTGACCGTGCCGGACTCCTTGTCCTTGATCAGCAGGCGCACGAGCACGCGCAACGGCGCGGCGAAGGTCAGGCCGCGCAGCTGGCACTCCTTGACATCGAACGCCGGCTCGCCGATACGGTAGCTGACATACTCCAGCGCCGCACTGCCGGAGTAACTCTCGATCGGGAAGACCGATTGGAACGCCGCGTGAAGCCCGACGTCACCTCGATCGTCCGGTTTCCCGTCAAGCTGCAGGAAGTCCCGGTAGGACTCGATCTGGGTGGCGAGGAGATACGGCACATCCAGTATGTTCGGCTGCTTGCCAAAATCCTTCCGAATGCGCTTCTTTTCGGTGAACGAGTAGGCCATCGACGTTCCTCACCCAAACTTGGTTCCATTGGCGAAGTCAAAGCGCCGGCCACTGGCCGCTGGCGTCTTTCGGATCAATGCCCGAGGCTTTGACGACGCACTGTATCCACAAACGGGAAAAGGCCGGCGGCCGCAGGGGCCACCAGCCACTTCCGTCTTACGCGCGGTCGCTTTTCGCGCGCACCAGCGGGTTACTTGAGCTCGACGCTCGCACCCGCCTCTTCCAGCTTGCCCTTGATCTCCTCGGCTTCCTCCTTGGAAGCACCTTCCTTGATAGGACTCGGGGCACCTTCAACAAGTTCCTTGGCTTCCTTCAGGCCCAGCCCGGTGATGCCGCGAACGACCTTGATCACCGAAACCTTGTTGGAGCCGAAGCTGGTCATGACCACATCGAACTCGGTCTGCTCTTCCTCGGCTGCAGCCTCGCCACCGCCGGCGGCGGCAGGAGCAGCGGCCACGGCGGCAGCGGCGGTGACGCCGAACTTCTCCTCCATGGCCTCGATCAGGTCCACGACCTCCATGACGGTCATGTTGGAAATAGTCTCAAGAATATCCTCTTTGGATACGGCCATCGTCAAATCTCCTCGGTTGACGCGTAGTCCCAGAACACGGATTGCAGCGACGGTAAGCTTGTGCCAGCGCTCTTACTGCTTGGCGTCCTTTACCGCGGCCAGCGTACGGACCAGCTTGCCCGGCACCTCGTTGAGCGTGGTGGCGAGCTTCTGGACCGGCGCCTGCATCGTCGCCATGAGGCGACTGATCGCTTCGTCGTACGTCGGCAGACTGGCCAGACGGTCCAGCTCGGAGGCCTCGTAGACCTCTCCGCCGATGGAAACCATCTTCACGACCAGCTTCTCGTTCTGCTTGGAATAATCCTTCAGAACGCGTGCTGCCGACCCCGGATCCTCCTGCGAGAACGCGAGCATCAGCGGACCCTCAAGGCGGTCCCGCAGGCACTCGAACTCCGTTCCCTCAACGGCCCGCTTGGCCAGGGTGTTCTTCACCACGCGAAGATACACACCGGATTCGCGAGCCTTGAGCCGCAGCTGATCCAGTTCACCAGCGGAGAGACCCCGGTATTCCGCGGCGATCGCGGAATGGGCCTCCGCTGCGACAACGGCGACCTCCTGCACCATCCGCTTTTTCTGTTCCAGACTCAGTCCCATGTGTTAAGTCCTCCTGGAACGCGGTTGGTATGGAAACGCCGGCCGGAGCCGGGCTTCCATGGAGAGCCGGCGCGAGCCGGCTTTACCTGCCCCTCTCGGGGCGTATAACGGTTGCCTCCCACAGGAAGATCCATCCTGTCCGGGCTGCACCGTCTGCGCAGGCGGCCCCGGGCTTGCGCCGTCGGCCTTTAAGCGCTTTCGCGCACCGTGCGGTCTCTGACGGCTGCCGCGTCTTCCGACAGCCTCAAGACCCTGTTGGGGCGGGCGCCCTGCACCCACCCACTCATCCTTTCTGGCGGTCGCCGGGTCAGAGCCCCAGCGACGCCATATCCACTCCAATGCCCGGCCCCATGGTGGTGGAGACGGTCACCTTCTTCAGATACGTACCCTTCGCCGCCGCCGGCTTGACCTTGTTCAGGTCCACGAGCAGCGCCCGAAGATTGTCGGTCAACTGGCCGGGCTCGAAGGTGGCCTTGCCAAGCGTGCAGTGGATAAGGCCGCCCTTGTCGGTGCGGTAGCGCACCTGACCGGCCTTGGCATTCTGCACGGCACCGGCCACGTCCGTGGTCACCGTGCCCACACGGGGGTTCGGCATCAGTCCGCGCGGACCGAGAATTCGGCCCAGGCGGCCCACAACACCCATGGCGTCCGGCGTGGCGATGACCACATCGAAGTTCATCTCGCCGGCCTGAACCTGTTCCGCCAGGTCTTCGAGACCGACCACGTCGGCGCCGGCCTCCTTGGCGGCGTCGGCGTTGGCGCCCTGGGTAAAGACCGCGACCCGAACGCTCTTGCCGGTACCGTGAGGCAGAACCGTGGAGCCGCGCACCACCTGATCGGACTTACGCGGATCCACCCCGAGATTGACGCTGACGTCCACCGACTCGGAGAACTTCACCGTCGACAATTCCTTCAGCAGGGAGAATGCCTCCTGCGCTTCGTACAGACGCCCACGCTCGACCTTCTCCCGCAGCGCCTTCTGTCGCTTGCTCAGTTTCGCCATGATTTCAGACCCCCTCGACGTCGAGACCCATGCTCCGGGCACTGCCGGCGATGGTGCGTACTGCCGCGTCCATGTCTGCGGCCGTGAGGTCGGGCCACTTGGCCTTGGCGATTTCCTCGAGCTGCTCGCGGTTCACCTTGCCGACCTTGTTCTTGTTCGGCACACCGCTGCCGGACTGGATGCCGGCCGCCTTCTTCAGAAGGATCGCCGCCGGCGGGGTCTTGGTGACGAACGTGAAGCTGCGGTCGTTGTACACCGTGATAACCACGGGAATGGGCAACCCGGGCTCCATCTCCTGGGTCTGGGCGTTGAACGCCTTGCAGAACTCCATGATGTTCACGCCGTGCTGACCCAGCGCCGGGCCCACCGGCGGGCTCGGGTTGGCCTTGCCGGCCGCGACCTGCAGCTTGATGTAGGCTTCGACTTTCTTCGCCATTTGCGACTCCTTACGGTGGGTAGTAGCGCCACGGACTGGTTACCCTGGCTCCCCGTTGGCAGACCGGACGCTTGCAGCGCCCGACCCGCGACTAACTCTTCTCTACCTGGCTGAAATCCAGCTCCACCGGCGTCGACCGGCCGAAGATGAGCACAGCGACGCGCAGCCGACTCTTTTCGTAGTTCACTTCCTCGACGACGCCGTTGAAGTCGGTAAACGGACCGTCGGTGACGCGGACGACCTCGCCCACCTCGAAAAGAACCTTGGGACGGGGCTTCTCCGCCCCTTCCTTGACGCGATTCAGTATCTGATCGGCCTCGCGATCGGAGATCGGTGCGGGCCGGTCACTGGAGCCGCCGATGAAGCCCATGACGCGGGGAACGTCGCGCACCAGGTGCCAGGTGTCGTCGGTGAGCTCCATCTGCACGAGCACGTAGCCCGGAAAGAACTTCCGCTCGCTCCGTCGCTTCTGGCCGTCGCGCATCTCGACGACCTCTTCCGTGGGCACCAGAACCTCGCCGAAGTAGTCTTCCATGCCGGCGCGCTTGACGCGCTCCTCCAGCGACTTCTTCACCTGGTTCTCAAAGCCCGAATAGGCGTGTACGACGTACCAGCGCTTCGCCATCGTTGATCAGCCTCCAGGGCGGATGAGGGCTTCGATACCCCAAAGGAAGAACATGTCCAGCAGCCAGAGGATGATGGCCACGATGATCACCATCACCAGCACGATCACCGTTGTCTGCAGGGATTCCTGCTTGGTGGGCCAGACCACCTTGCGCAACTCCATCCGCGCTTCGCGAACGAAGGCCCAGCCGTTCCGCCCCTGCGCGGAGCTCATCGCGATCGCGCCGGCCACGATGGCCACGGCGACGAGACCAAGCACCCGGTAGAGCGTGTTCTGATCCTGGAAATAGTAAAAGCCCACGACGCCCGCGGCGAAAACCGCCACGGCCAGAAGGAGCTTGACAGTATCCAGGGGCGAGGCTTGACTATCTGCTCTGGCGCTCATGGATTGGAGTTACGATCCTGCCGTCGACGCATTGGCAAACGCCGACGCCGAAAAAAGAAAATGGCAGGCCAGGAGGGACTCGAACCCCCAACCTGCGGTTTTGGAGACCGCTGCTCTGCCAATTGAGCTACTGGCCTTTCAACTCTTTGACTGCGCTGCCCGGCAACCGGGCAGAAGCACCACCGCGCGAACCGCGAATTGCACGGAGCCCGCTAGTGTAAGCGAGAAAGAGGAGCGAGGAAACCCCACTCCTCTCCCGGCTAAGCCGATCCGATTACTCGATGATCTTGGAGACGACGCCGGCACCGACGGTGCGGCCGCCCTCACGGATGGCGAAACGCAGCCCCTCTTCCATCGCGATGGGCGCAATCAGCGACACCGTCATCTTCACGTTGTCGCCCGGCATCACCATCTCCGTGCCCTCGGGCAGATCGCACGCCCCGGTCACGTCCGTCGTACGGAAGTAGAACTGCGGACGGTAGCCGTTGAAGAACGGCGTGTGTCGACCACCCTCGTCCTTCGACAGCACATACACCTCGCACTCGAACTTCGTGTGCGGCGTGATCGTGCCCGGCTTGCACAGCACCTGCCCGCGCTCCACATCGTCACGCTTGGTGCCGCGCAGCAGAATGCCCACGTTGTCGCCCGCCTGACCCTGATCCAGCATCTTGCGGAACATCTCCACACCGGTGCAGGTGGTCTTCGTCGTGTCCCGAAGGCCCACGATCTCCACCTCTTCACCCTGCTTGATCACGCCACGCTCAACACGACCGGTCACCACCGTCCCGCGCCCGGAAATCGAGAACACGTCCTCGATCGGCATCAGGAACGGCCCGTCAATCGCCCGCTGCGGCTCCGGAATGTAGGCGTCCATCTCCTGAACCAGCTTCACAATCGACGGCGCACCAATCTCGGAGGTGTCTCCCTCCAGCGCCTTCAGCGCCGAACCGGTCACGATCGGAATGTCGTCACCCGGGAAGTCGTACTGACTCAGCAGCTCCCGAACCTCCATCTCCACCAGCTCCAGGAGCTCCGGGTCGTCCACCATGTCCGCCTTGTTCAGGTACACCACCATCGCCGGCACACCCACCTGACGCGCCAGCAGAATGTGCTCCCGCGTCTGCGGCATCGGACCGTCCGCCGCACTCACCACCAGAATGGCACCGTCCATCTGCGCCGCACCGGTGA
The DNA here is from genome assembly GCA_050117435.1 of Ectothiorhodospiraceae bacterium. GTDB lineage: Bacteria > Pseudomonadota > Gammaproteobacteria > Nitrococcales > Nitrococcaceae > JASFMS01. The sequence continues at coordinate 5,677 of JASFMS010000095.1, forward strand.
TCATGTTCTTCACATAGTCCGCGTGCCCAGGACAGTCCACGTGCGCGTAGTGGCGCGCCTCCGTCTCGTACTCCACGTGCGCCGTCGCAATCGTGATCCCTCGCGCCTTCTCCTCCGGCGCGTTGTCAATCTGGTCGAACGCACGCGCAACACCACCGTACTCTGCCGCCAGCACCTTCGTCAGCGCCGCCGTCAGCGTCGTCTTACCATGGTCAACGTGACCAATCGTGCCTACGTTTACGTGCGGCTTCGTACGCTCAAACTTCTCCTTGGACACGGCGTCTCTCCCGTTATCTTCGAGCTGGTTACAACCGTTGGAGCATTGAGGCTGCTACCTGGAGGTGGAACTGGAGCCCATGCGCGGATTTGAACCGCGGACCTCTTCCTTACCAAGGAAGTGCTCTACCCCTGAGCTACATGGGCCTGTACTTGCCTCGCCTGCAGCGCGGACCCGGCCCCGTGCCCGGCGCTCCGAACTGGAGCGGGTGATGGGAATCGAACCCACGTCATCAGCTTGGAAGGCTGAGGTTCTACCATTGAACTACACCCGCGTGGAACCGTTTATCCAACGCACCCGCGCGATGAAATCTGGTGGAGGGGGGAGGATTCGAACCTCCGAAGGCTGTGCCAGCAGATTTACAGTCTGCCCCCGTTGGCCGCTTGGGTACCCCTCCGGTCTCGTGAAGCGCGTAATTTGCCATAATTGACGCCGATGTCAACCGCCCCACCGCTTCCGTTTTCGCAAACACCACGATCAGCGAAGTCGGCGGGCTCCGGCCCGGCAGCCTCGCAGCACACTTCGGCTACTTGCCCGTCTCCCGGGTCCAGAGTGACGGGCGCCGATCTCCGACCCATTCCGGATCGTGACCCCGGCCGGATTTGTCGGAAATGTCCCCCGGCGTGGGGTTGAGGTTCAGGTACCAGATGTCGGCGGCACCGGTCTTTGTCGACAGCGGTTTGTCGATTTCGCTGAAGATCTCCTGCAGGGACAGCCGCGTCGAATAGATCTGAATGCCCGTCAGAATACCGTCCCAGACTTCCTTGCCCGGGTTCCACGGCGCATCGCCCCAGGTTAGCGTCGGGACCGGCGGCGGAACATTGCCCCAATCCGGGCTCGACGTATAGGTGACGCGGTGGGCGGCGTCGGTGAACGGCAACTCGAAGTAGAACTCGTGATGCTTTCTCCCGTCGGCATCCGCCCAGACACGCAGCGCCTGGGTATACCAGC
>JASFMS010000096.1:0-6890 GCA_050117435.1 Ectothiorhodospiraceae bacterium
CAGATGCCCAGCAGGTAGCGAGAGGCCGCCACTTCCATGACGCCCTCCATGAAGCCGCCGCCGACCGCGCCGGCCGTCTCGGCGCGGCCGCCGGCGCCTCGGGCCCAGCGTCCCAGCGCCATGGCACAGGGCACCGCGACGGCGAGAACCGCGGCGGCCAGCGGAAGGAGGTTGGCGGGACCGATCCGTGCCGCAAGCAGCGCCGTCACCCCGGGGCCGGCGATCGCGCCCAGACTCCCGCCCGCGGCGATGACCCCGAACAGTCGACGTGCCTGAGCGCTGTCGTAGATATCCGCCATGAAGCTCCAGAACACGGAAACCACGAACAGGTTGAAGACACTCAGCCACACGAAGAAAACCCGGGCCGCCCACGGCGTGGCTACGCCGGAATTCATCCAGGCGAAGAACCCGAGTATGCAGACGATGAAGAAGGCGTAGACCATCGGAACGAGGGTTCGGCGAGGCAGACGCGCAGCCATCGCGGCGAACGTGGGAGACGCGACGAGCATGGCGACGAAGGTTGCCGAGAAGAGCCACTGCAGGTTCTCCACGCCGCCACGTATTCCCATTTCGTCGCGCACCGGCCGGAGCATGTAATAGCTGCAGAGCAGGCAGAAGAAATAGACGAAGGAAAGCACCAGTGCCGGAAGCTCGCGTCTCTCTACCGGCACGGCCCAACGCAACCAGCGAACGTCGCCGGCGGCCTCCGTCACCTCTGCGCCTCCCGGCCGACAACGCGCATGAGCACCCCTTGAGGTGGAAGGACTGTCAGGCGGTACAGCGACATATCGGCGACCTGCCAGCGTGCGATACCTGCAGTATGCGCAGGCTTTCGCAACCCGCCAGTGACCTTCCCTCAAGTCCCGCGCCGCGGCGCCGATAACCGGGTGTCAGCTCGCATACGCGAGAAACATCTACGCCGTTCGCAGCACTGTCAGCATGAACGAAACAGCTAACCGACTCGACACAGGCCACCAAAGCGCAGAACCCTTCGATCTGTTGTGCTTTCGCGTCGGTGAACGCCGCTACGGGATCACGGTACTCAAGGTCGAGGGCGTGGTGTCGATTCCGCGAATACGCAGGCTCACCGGCGCCCCGTCGGAGATCGCCGGCATCGCCCGCGTTCGGGACCGCACCCTGGCGGTCGTTGATCTGCCGCGGCTGCTGGGGCGGCCGGCTTCCCAGCGCTTCACCCAGGTCGTGATGACGGATTCGGACAGCCTGACCCTCGGCTTCGCCATCGACGACGTCGAAGGAATCATTCGCACGACCTGGGGCGAAGTGATGCCCCCACCCCGTGGGCTGGGTCCCCGGGCCCTGATCATGGGTGTGGTGCGCGACGAGCATGGCCTCGTCCAACTACTCGATTTCGAACAGATCATCGCGACCATTGCACCTCAGGCTGCGGTGCTTGCGGACCGCGACATCACCCCCGCCCCGTCCGACGCGCCGCGCGTTCTCGTCGTGGACGACTCCCGTCTGGCCCGTTCACGGGTTGCCGACTCGCTCAAGGCCGGTGGCTGGGACGTTATTGCAGCCAATGACGGCGCCGAGGCACTGCAATGGCTCGAGCGGTGCGACCGTGACGCTCCCGAGCAGCTGCAGACGCTGCGTGTCGTGGTCTCGGACATAGAAATGCCTGGAGTGGACGGCTACGAACTCTGCCGGAGACTTCGCAGCGACAAGCGCTTCGAGGATCTCCGGGTACTGCTGCACACGTCCCTGTCCGGGCGCTTCGACTCGCAGTCCGTCGACCGCTCCGGTGCCGATGATTTCCTGTCGAAATTCGACGCGCCCGAGCTGGCACGCCGCGTACGGAAGCTGGCCTCCGGCCCGGAATGACCCCGGGGCATCCGGACACCGATTGGAAACGCGGGCCAGGTTCCGTCGTCGCCGTGACACCACCGATCAGCGATCCCGCCCGAGCCGCCGGTAACATCCCGGTAACCTGCCTGTGATTAGCTCTCCGAGAATTTGCCCGACAACGAGAGCTTTAAATGCACCACCGTCCGAACCTTTGCCGCCGTGTCCACGCCGACCCGGTACTTACCCCCGCCGGCTCGCCCTACACCGTCGCCGTGGGCGATCTCGTACAGTTGCATGGGAAGGAAGCGCGCATCGAAGTCCGCGTCACACGCGTCGACGACGACGACAAGCTGGAAGGCATCGTTCGAAGCACGTCGAGCGAGACAGGCAACCGCCGCACCCCGTCATCCACGGTGCGTCAGGGGCAGATGCTCGAGTTCACGAGTCGGGATGTCTGGTATTGCCTGGACGTCGGGCGTTAACGCCCTCCGGCCACGTCCACGAATGTGCCGCTGACGTAGGACGCCTCGTCGGAGAGAAGCCAGAGAATGGCGTATGCCACTTCCTGCGCCGCACCTCCACGTTTCATGGGGACAGTTCCTTTCAGTCGGTCCACGCGCCCGGCCTCGCCGCCGGTGGCATGGATGTCCGTATAGATGATCCCGGGACGCACCCCGTTCACGCGAATCCCTTCATCGGCCACCTCCTTGGCCAAACCCACCGTCATGGCATCCACCGCGCCCTTGGACGCGGCGTAGTCGATGTACTCCCCGGGCGCCCCCAGTCGCGCGGCAACCGATGAAACATTGACGATGCTGCCCCCGCTGCCGCCGTGTCGCGTCGACATCCGCAGCACGGCCTCCCGGGCGCAGATCATCGTGCCGGTCACGTTGACCGCGAGCACCCGCTGAATCCGCGCGGCATCCATGGACTCAAGACGGGCCTGCTGCTCGAGGATACCGGCGTTGTTGACCAACGCATCGATGCCGTCGAATTCCCGATCCACCGCCTGGAACATGGCCATCACATCAGCCTCACTGCCCACATCCGCTGCGATTGGCAGCGCCCGAACACCGTAGCTGCGAATTTCCCGGGCGACGGCCTCCGCCGAACGGCGGTCGCGTCGATAGCAGAACGCCACGTCGTAGCCCCGTGCGGCGGCCGTAACCGCCGTCGCCGCACCGATCCCGCGGCTTCCGCCGGTAATCAAGATAACGCGCGCCATTGTCCACTCCTCACGGCGTCGCCAAATGGCGACAGTGCGAACACGAGGCCCTGAAAAGGGCCGTTCCACGGTTACGGCACTCCACTGTCACCGTATGGCGACAGTTTGACTGTCGCGTTCGGCGTGCGGCAAACCCGGCTCTGCCCACGGACGGCGGAGATACGAGCGTGGCATGTTTATTGCCCTGCAACATTCGGTCGATACGGCTGCCAGACCCACCGCAGGAACCGGGCACGAAAAAGGCAGGAAGTATCAGGCGACGGCAGCACCCATTGAACCCCCTACACGGGCTGTCGTTGCGCAGCCGTGGCGGCCGAAAGTGACATTTTCACCAACCTACCGCGGTATTAGACAACAAAGGTGAAACTCATGCGTGCTGAGACGCAACAGTTGAAAGAGTTGGACGATAACCAGCGCTCGGAGATCTACCGCCGGATGGAGTTCGGCCCCCTTGCCCAATATGCCCGCGCTCCCCGGCGCCGGCGATTCGGCGACCGCAGCCGCCAGCGCCGCGGCTGATGCCCCGTTGCTATCGGCGCCCCGCACACGAAGGGGCGCCGATAGCGTCACGCCTCGACCGAACGCCGCCCTGCCGCCTCGGCTTCCACGAACACCCGCTTGACGCTCGAAAACGACTGCTTGATCTCCCGGTCAAGGGCATCGATCGCCGATGCCACCTGGGAGGCAGGGATCGAATCCGCGAAGGTGACACTGATGTTCACCAGCACGAAATTCGGCCCCATGTGCATGGTGAGCACCTCGTTGACGCCTTTGACGCCCTCCACCCCGGCCGCCATGTTCCGAATGCCGTCCACCACACGGCGATTGGCGCTCTCGCCGATCAGCAACCCTTTGGTCTCGTAGGCAAGCCAGACCGCCGTTCCCCCGAGAATCAGGCCGATAATCACGGAGGCAACACCGTCGAACCAGCTCAGACCCGTGTATTCAGCCAGGCCGAGTCCTGCACCGGCCACCAGCAGGCCCAGCAACGCCGCCGAATCCTCGAAAAGCACAACGAACATCGACGGATCCTTGCCGCGCTGAACGGCTTCCACGTAGCCCCATTTGCCCTTGGCCTTGGTGAATTCCCCCAGTGCATAGAACCAGGCCACGCCTTCGAAGACCACAGCGAGTCCCAGAACCACGTAGTTGACCAGCACGTTCTCCACGGGGTGGGGGTGCAGGATGCTCTGCACCCCTTCATAGATGGATATACCCGCACCCACGGCGAATATCAGGATGGCCACCACAAAGCTCCAGAAGTACACCTCCTTGCCGTGACCGAACGGGAAGCGCGCATCCGCCGGCTTGCGCGCCTGCCGCAGACCATGAAGCAAGAGAACCTGGTTGCCCGTGTCCACCACTGAATGCACGCCTTCGGAGAACATGGCGGAGCTGCCCGTTAGCGCGGCCGCGGCGAATTTGGTCACTGCAATCAGGGAGTTGCCCGCCAGAGCCGCGATAATTACCTTTTTCGACGAAGCTGACATCTGTTACTCACCCGTTCTCTGATTCGGGGCCCGAAGGCTCTGCGTGCATCCCGCACTCCCCTTTTCGGCACTCCAGATACGAACCCAGCCACTGGGCGCGACCCGCTTCCGTCACCACCCAGGGGCGATTGATCCACGGTGGACGGTGCCGTACGTGGCGAGTGTGGCCACAGTCCAGATCCGCCACCCAGTCATTCTCCTCGTCCCGATGAAACCCAACGATTCGGCGCCGCAACCACTGCCTCCTTCGCTTTTTTGGTGTGCAAGCGCAGGATACCCCGGCACCGTCCCTCCTCGCATTGGGCCGCTGCGGCCACCGGTCACGAACTCGCTCGCTTTCCCGACCGCCCGAACCGACGCAGGGCGCTCGCGGCAACGGCGGCGTCGGTCACGGAAAACCGCTCCCGGTGTGGCGAAATGACCGCGTGGTAACATGCGTGTCACTCGAAACACCCATTCCCGCCACCACGGCGGTGGCCCGGCCCGCACCCGCAACGAGGATCGCAAAATGACAGAACGCCGCTCGATCCGACGCCTGCTCGTCGCCAATCGCAGCGAGATCGCCATCCGCGTAATGCGCGCCGCCAACGAACTGGGCATTCGTACCATCGCCGTGTACTCGGAGGAAGACCGTTTCGCCCTGCACCGTTTCAAGGCGGACGAGGCCTACGAAGTCGGCCGCGGCAACAAACCCATCGCCGCCTACCTGGATATAGACGAAGTCATGCGCGTGGCGCGGGAAGCCGGCGCCGACGCCATCCATCCCGGATACGGCTTTCTCTCGGAAAACCCCGAACTGGCCGCCGCCTGCGAGCGCGAGGGCATCGTCTTCATCGGGCCGGGGCCGGAGGTCATGCGCGCTCTGGGCAACAAGGTCAGCGCCCGGGAGCTCGCGGAGCGCGCCGGCGTCCCGGTGACGCCTGCCACCGGCGCCCTGCCGGCAGACACCGCACAGGCAAGCGCACAGGCCGCAGAAGTGGGCTACCCCCTCATGCTGAAAGCCAGCTGGGGCGGTGGCGGCCGCGGCATGCGGGTGGTGGAAAACGCGGAGCAGCTCCCCGAGCAGCTGGCCGTGGCCCGCAGCGAAGCGCTGGCCGGTTTCGGCAATGACGAGGTATACCTGGAGCGCCTGGTACGCCGGGCCCGCCACGTGGAAGTCCAGATCCTCGGCGACAGCCACGGCAATCTGATGCACCTTTTCGAGCGGGACTGCACCGTCCAGCGCCGCAACCAGAAGGTCGTCGAACGCGCCCCGGCGCCCTACCTTGACGACCGCCGCCGGCAGGAGCTCTGCGACGCTGCCCTTCGACTCGGGCGGGCAGCCGGCTACAGCAATGCCGGTACCGTGGAATTCCTCATGGACGCGGACACCGGCGAGTTCTTCTTCATCGAGGTGAATCCGCGCATCCAGGTGGAGCACACGGTTACCGAGGAAGTCACCGGTGTCGATATCGTCAAGGCGCAGATCGCCGTGGCGCAGGGAGCGGAGCTCGGCACCCCCGAATCCGGAGTCCCCCCGCAGGACGCCATAAGCCTGGAAGGCCATGCCCTGCAGTGCCGGATCACCACGGAAGACCCGGAGAACGGCTTCACGCCGGATTACGGCCGCATTACCACTTACCGTGGTGCAAACGGCTTCGGCATTCGCCTCGACGGCGGCACGGCCTACTCCGGCGCCCTGATCACGCCCTTCTACGACTCCCTGCTGGAGAAGGTCACCGCCTGGGCGCCGAACCCGGCGGAGGCCATTCGCCGCATGGACCGCGCCTTGCGGGAGTTCCGCATTCGCGGCGTCAGCACAAACCTCCCCTTCCTGGAGAATGTGATCAATCACCCGCAGTTTCGCGGGGGCGACTATACAACGCGCTTTATCGACGATACGCCGGCTCTGTTCGATTTTCCCGCCCGGCGGGACCGGGCCACCCGGCTGCTGAATTTCCTCTCCGAGGTGATGGTCAACGGCAACCCCGAGGTGGAGGGCCGCCCCGTTCCCAAGGCCTTCCCGCCCCCGGCCGTGTTGCCGGAGCGCCCGCGCGGAGACATTCCACCCGGCCACCGCGACCGTCTTCTCGAACTCGGCCCCGAGCGCTTCGCACAGTGGATGCGGGAGCACTCCGCCGTGCTGCTCACCGATACCACCATGCGGGATGCCCACCAGTCGCTGCTGGCCACTCGCATGCGCTCCCGCGACATGTGGGAGATCGCGCCGTACTACGCCCATCTTCTGCCGGAGCTCTTCTCTCTGGAATGCTGGGGCGGCGCCACGTTCGACGTCGCCATGCGTTTCCTCAAGGAATGCCCGTGGGAACGGCTGGACGCCCTTCGCGAGCGCATCCCGAACATCCCGTTTCAGATGCTGCTGCGGGCTT
>JASFMS010000097.1:0-6870 GCA_050117435.1 Ectothiorhodospiraceae bacterium
CTTCTGCATTCCACGCCACACCGTCATGCATACCCCGCACGCGAGTGCCGGCACCAACCGGGGCACTTCAGCCCCCGTAGACTAAGGGTCGACGCGGCTATCGCCGGGGACAGTCAGTAGTGGGGCGGCTTCTGGGCAGCCTGCTCGGCCCCCTGAGCATCTTCGCCAAGGCGCCGGATACGGTCCACCAGTTGATCGCACAAGGACTCGAGCGCCTCAATACGCCGCTGTTGCTGGTACAGCGCGTCGCTGAGTTCGCTGATGGCAAGTTCCTGATGCGCCAGTTTCTCTTCCAGCGCCGTTATGGATTCGTCGGACATCGTCGCTCCGCGGGGAAACAAGGCCGGTGAATTCTACCCGCGGTTGTGGCACTTCACGAAACGCTTGCAAGGAACGAGGGGTGCCCCGGGGGACACCCCTGCGGAACGGCCGACGTCGGGGCTCGAGGAGACAGCGCGGTGGCAATCCTCAGCAGGGCTGCGGAGAACCGGCGGCGAATCGCGGCCGGATCGAGACCTTCACTGGGTCTGCCCGTCTACCGTTCCCTGCTGAGCCGCGGCTTCCGGGGCTTCGGGCGCGGACTGCTCCTCGAATTGGGCAAACTCGGCACTGTCCACCCGACCGTCGGAATTCCCGTCCATCGCCCGGAAACTTCCGGCGATGGACGGATTGGCCTGCGCCTCCTCCTGCGTGATGCTTCCGTCGCCGTTCTTGTCCAGTTTGGCAAAATCCTGATCCGAGCAGGCGGCAAGCATCACCGGCACGGCAAAGATCAGAACAATACGAGTGGTAAATCGAGTCCTGTCCATCACGTGATCCTCCATGAATCTCAAGGACGCCCGGGGCTTTTGCGACGGCTCGAAATACCGTCGCAGCCCCGATAACTCATTTGCATTGGGCGTGCCAACGGAATGTTCCGCTGCGGTCCTCAGCGCGCCGATATCAGAAGGTGGAATAATGTACCTGCGCCCCACAGAAGTGTCGCCGGTCCACGACAGTCAAATGCCGCTACCGGCGGCATTGGGCCGTACCCGGATCTCTCGAGCCGCGAAGAGGCGCGCCCTGCCAAGATAGGCACACTCTTTGCTTTCGTTTACTGATGCGATTCGAAGACAAAGGGAGATTGTTCCATGAAACGCCGTGATTTCATTACCGCCGTGCCGCTTGCCCTGTTGCTCGGTACCGGCATCGTCGCCTGCGAGGACAGCGAAGGGCCGGCGGAAAAGGCGGGCGAGAAGATTGACGAAACCATGGAAGAAACCGGTGACAAGATGGAGGACGCCGCCGACACCGTCGAGGACAAGACCGATCAGTAACGGAGTGCCGTAATGCTTTCCTGGGCATTGGTCTTTCTGATCGTGGCGATCGTCGCCGGGGTGCTCGGATTCAGCGGAATTGCCGGTGCCTCGGCGTCCATCGCCAAGATCCTTTTCGTCCTGTTCGTGGTGCTCTTTGTAGCATCCCTGCTCTTCGGTTTCTGACCGCTGCCAGAGAGAGAACATGAGCTGGCCGGAAATCGACTGGTTCCAAATCGCGGCCAACCTTCTGCACCTGGCCTTCGCCTACGGCCTCGCCCTGCCCATCGGCCTGGATCGCGAGCGGGCCTTGCGGGGCGTCGGGTTGCGAACGTTCCCTCTTGTGGCGGTGGGCAGCTGCGGGTTCATGCTCCTGGGCCTTCAGGTTCTGGGTCCCGACGAAACTCAGGCCCAGGCCCGGATTCTCTACGGGCTAATGACCGGCATCGGTTTCATCGGCGGCGGCGCCATCCTCAAGGACGGCGGCAACGTGAGTGGTACGTCCACGGCCGCGAGCATCTGGATCACCGGTGCCATCGGTGCCGCGGTGGCCTGGAACCGCTACGAGATCGCGCTGGTACTGAGCGGGGTGACGTTTGCGACCCTCCGCTGGGTGCGGGTGATGAAAGGCGTTGTGCGGGGGAACGGCGAAGGCTGAAGACGGCCGCGAAGCCGACTTGGCTTTACCTGCGACCCAATCAGTACAATACCCGCCTCCTGTCGCCAAATGCCGACCCGCACATGCTGATTGACGACTTTCACCGCACCGTTGACGGCACCGTCTGCATCGATGCCGATCAGGGAAGCCGCTTCGCCAAGGAAATCGCGGGGGACTACAACCCCATCCACGACACCGACGCCAAGCGCTTCTGTGTACCGGGCGACCTGCTCTTCGCCCTGGTGCTGGCGCGCTACGGCCTGTCCGGCAACATGCGTTTCGCCTTTCGGGGGCTCGTGGGCGCCAACGTGCCGCTGCGTTTTCCGCCGGCGCCGGACGAATACGTCGAGGTCGCGGACACGGGCGGCAAGGTCTACCTCACGGTTGACAGGCACGGGCCGCGAACGGATAACCCCGCAGCCCTGGACGGGTTCACCCGAGCCTACGTGGCGTTCTCGGGACGCAACTTTCCGCAGTTCCTGCATCCGCTCATGGCGGAGAAAGGGGTGATGTTCAACCCGGACCGCCCGCTGGTCATCTACGACAGCATGAGCTTCACGCTGGAAACGCCGAACGTCGACGAACCCGCACTGGAGCTTACCGGCTCATCCCTGGATGTGGCCGGCAAACGTGCCGACGCATTGCTGCACTTCCGGATCACGGATTGCGGCCGTCACGTCGGAACGGGCTCGAAGAAGCTGGTGCTCAGCGGCCTCCGTCCCTATGACGAAGACCGCATGCAGCGCTTTATCGACGACTTCAACCGGCGGCGGACGGCGCAGTAGATTCAGCGCTTCCTTACGCGTAGGAAACGATCTCGTCGTACAGAGACCGCGGGATTTCGATTCCCTCCTTTGCGGTTCGCTCACGGGCCTGATAGCGCCGCTGCGACGGCAATCGCGTGCCTTCCTGCTCAAGAATGCGCTCGAACAGCCGCTCGGCATGTTCAAAGGGCGCGCCAACGCCGCCGCCGGCGCAACGCGCCGGATCGATGGCGATCATGAATTCACCGCCCTGCGGCGCCCCCGTCCCGGCCGTGTCCCGCTCGCCGGCCTCGTAGCTGAACAGATCGCCGATCAGCGCACCGGCGAGCAGCTCTACCATGAGCGCGATCGCCGCCCCCTTGTGGCCGCCGAAGGGCAGCTGCGCACCTTCCAGTGCCCGGGCGGGATCGGTTGTGGGATTGCCGTCGGGCCCGATGGCCCAGCCTTCCGGGATCGGCTTGCCGTCCCGCTGGTGTATCTGGATCTCGCCGCGGGCGGCGACGCTGGACGCCTGATCGAATACGACGGGAGGATGGCCCTGGCGCGGCCAGCCGAACGCCATCGGGTTGGTCCCGTACAGCGGTCTGGAGCCACCCGCCGGTGCCACGTAGCTGATGGCCGCCGTGAAGGCGAACGCCACAAGGCCCTGCTCCGTAAGGCGCTCCACCTCCGGCCAAAGCGCCGATATGTTAAACACGTTGTTGACCGCCAGGGCCGCGATACCCTGGCTTCGAGCGCGTTGGGCTAGGGGCTCGGCGCCCACCTTCAGCGCCAGGGGCGCGAACCCGTAACCCCCATCCACCCGCACTACCGCCGGCGCCCGGTCTTCCAAAACGGGAACGGCATCCGGGACGGGTGCGCCACTGCGGATGACCCGGGCATAGAACGGAATCCGGAACAGACCGTGGGACTTGCACTCATCGCGCTCGGCCGCGGTCACGGTTTCGGCAATGGCCGACGCCTGTTCCGCCGAGCAACCCAGCGCCCGGCAGGCTGACGTCGCCGTCTCGTGGACCTGCTCGAGGGTCATGCGCACCATGTCGCTCATTCCGCTTCTCCCGCTATTGTGTTTCTGGATCGCGACCCGCCCCACCGGGCGACATATCGACCCGGTGAGGTTACCCCGGTTCGACCCGTTTTTGGCACCCCGGGCACGCCATTTGCGCCTCGAAGGCATGGGATAGGACGTTGCGGATGCGCTTTGAGCTTTCCCTCAGCGATTCTGATTCTGCCGCTCCACCATCCATTCCGGATAGATGGACGCCGGCGCCGTCACCTCCGACAGTCTCTCCATCTGCCGCGCGGACAGCTGGACGTCCACGGCGCCGAGATTGTCCTCCAGCTGCTCCATGCGTTTGGCGCCCACGATCACGGAACTCACGCCCTCGCGGGTAAGCAGCCAGGCCAGTGCCACCTGGGGAATCGTCGCGCCGACTTCCGAGGCGACCTCCTCCAGCACGTCCACGGCGTCGAAAACGCGACCGTCCACCGGCGGGAAGTCGAAGTCCGTGCGCCGAGCGTCCGCCGGCGCCGCCTGGTCCCGGCGAAATTTGCCGGTGAGGTAGCCGCCGGCCAGCGGCGACCAGGGCATCACACCCAGCCCCTGTTCCCGGGCAAGCGGCAGAAGCTCGTGTTCCAGGTCCCGATTGGCCAGCGAGTAGTAGGCCTGGAGCGAGACGAAACGCTCCCGGCCGGCCGCCTCGGAGCGCGCCAGCGCCCACGCCAGGTGTCTCGCGGGCCAGTTGGAGCAGCCGACGTAACGCACCTTGCCGTCGCGCACCAGGTCGTCCAGCGCGCGCAGCGTCTCGTCGACAGGTGTGCGGACGTCCCAGCCGTGAACCTGGTAGAGATCGATGTAGTCGGTGCCCAGCCGCCGCAGGCTGGCCTCACAGGCCTCGATGATGTGCTTGCGGGAGAGTCCGACGTTGTTGACGTCGCCTTCGCCGCCGGCAGCGGCCTCACTCATGGGTCCACGCACCTTGGTCGCGACCACCGCGGCTTCGCGGTTCAGTCCCACATTTTTGAGGCTGCGACCGAGAATGCCCTCGGATTCCCCGCGGGAATAGACGTCGGCGGTATCGAAAAAGTTGACGCCCGCCTCCGCGGCCCTGCCCACGAGGCGGTCCGCGTCCGCCTGCCCGACCTCCGCGATGTTCAGGAAGTTCGAGCCGAAGGTCATGGTGCCCAGACACAGTTCGGATACCCTGAGGCCGGTTCGGCCCAGCTGCCGGTAATGCATAGTGCCTCCTGCTGGTACGAGAGCGACGGCGGCCGAATTGAATCGGCCGCCGTCGCGTGGGTCACTACCGGCGGGACTCGGGGCGGGGACGGCGGATTTCAAGCCACCGACCGGTTGACGAGGTGCTACTCCAGACGCGTGATCACGATGCGAACCACCGGGTTGTCCCACCGGTTAGCCGCTGTCAGCACGGACCCGGCGAGCCCGTCGTCCGCCGTCACCACGCCGCCGTGCATGCGCACATCGTCCACGACATCGTCGCGGTCGGAACTGAAGCCTTCCTGTGCACCTCCCGCCGCCGCCGGACCGGGGATGGTGTCCGCCGTCTCCGAGTTGGCCTCGGTGCCGCTGTCGTAGCTGACACCCTGCAACTCGAGTTCCTCACCCTTCGCCAGCTCGCCCACGTTGACACTGCGCGCGCCGGTAAATGCATCGTTGGTATTCACCAGCATGCTCAGCACAGTGAGACGCAGGGACTTCGGACTGCGGACCCGGGTCTCGATCTCGAGACTGTCGGTAGCGCCCGGCGCCACCGCACCCGCGCCGGCGGCCGTGGCTTCCACCGCGTCATCGCTGTCGGCAGCGGCCAACAACGAACCGGCGTCGCCGCCCTCGGCCAGTCGCTCCAGCTCGGTGGAGGCCGTCTCGCCGATGCGGAACGCGCTGTAGCCGTCGTCGTGCAGCACTACGCCCAGCGGCGACAGAGGCTGTGCGTGGGTTAGATTGGTGACTTCCACCCGGTAGCGGACGGTACTCGCGAAGACGTCGTCATCGGAGCCATTGCAGCCGGCCAGCAGCAATACCGTGGCCAGCCCCGCGACGATCGTGCGAATCCTGCTCGCATTCATTGCCGCCGCCTCCCTACTGCACCGTGACGGTCACGCGCAGCACCGGGTTCAACCAGCGATGCAGGGTGCTGTCGATGTCACTCACGCCGCCGTTGGGGTCGGTGTCGCCGATCACGCCCCGGTGGACGTGCACGTAACCCTCCGCGCTGGCCGCGAATCCCGAACCTCCCGTGCCCACGACGCCGTCCAGCGGCGCCGGCACGGGGAAACCCGGCTGTCCGGGAGTCCCGCTGCCGCGGATCTCGTCATTGCCCTCGGTTCCGGCGTCATGGGCCACCACGTCATAGCGGTACGTCCCCGGCTCCGTGGGCAGCTCCACCGCGTTCACGGCCACGAAACCGTCGTTGGTGGGGAGCATCATGCCCACAAGGGAAAGCCGCGTATTGGCGGCCGCTCCGTCCGTGTCCAGGGTCGCCGTGGTGGAATCCCCCGGGGCGAGCAGACCGCCGGCGGGGTTCTGGTCGATGGTCGCACCCACTGCCTGCAGATCCGTAACCAGCCCGGCAATGTCTCCGCCCTCGGCCATGGCCTGAAGGTTGGCGGAAGCGGCGGCGCCGAGTTCGAACAGCCGGGTGTCGGATGGATGGGCGGCCACCAGCAGCGGGGTGACGTAGATGCCCCGGGTGAGATTCTGGATGTCGACGGTGTACTGCGCGGCGCCGACCACCGGAGCAGCGAGCCCCGCCAGCACGCCGGCGAGAATGCGTTTCATCATGGGGACTCTCCTCTTCCCTCCACCAGTGAGAAAGCGCCTTTCAGGCCCTCGGGCAGCGCGAGCCTTCAGGCGTATCCTCAAGTGTGGGGCGGCAGGCATCCCCGATCATCACGAAAACGTAACGCCCCGGTTACGTTTCCATCCCGGTCACGGCGCTACTGTTCATCAATGCGCTCCATGCGGTCTCCGGCACCAAGTGATATGTAGCGTCCGTCCACGGTGTGAAAGGACCTCCCCTTGGCGTCCTTGCGATAGACGTGATACGTGGCGGTATCGCCGGAGCGGGTGTCCAGCACCCGGATGGTGACCACCTCGTGTGCCGTCTGCCAGTTGGAATAGAAAACGATGGCG
>JASFMS010000098.1:0-6857 GCA_050117435.1 Ectothiorhodospiraceae bacterium
GCCCAGTGCATCCGCCGCTTCGTACTGACCCTTGGGGATCGCCTGCAGGCCGCCGCGTATGACCTCGGCCATGTAGGCGGACTGGAACAGGGTGATGCCGATCAGCGCTCGCAACAGCTTCTCGAAGTTGACTCCCTCGGGCAGGAACAGCGGCAGCATGACCGAGGCCATGAAGAGCACAGTGATCAGCGGCACGGCGCGCCAGACCTCGATGAACACCACGCAGATGCCGCGGATCACCGGCATGTGCGAGCGCCGGCCGAGCGCCAGCACGACACCAATGGGCAACGAGGCGACGATGCCGACGTAACCGAGAATGAGGGTCAGGGTGAGCCCGCCCCACTTGGTGGTCTCAACCGGCTCCAGGCCGAACCAGCCGCCGGAGATCAGGATGTACACAATTACCGGCAGACCGGTGAGGCCGAACAGGCCCAGCCATTTCCGGCCAGGGATGCGCTCGACGAACTGCGGCAGTATCACCAGGGCGAGCAGGAAGTAGCCGATGTTGATTCGCCACTGCTGGTCGTCCGGGTAGAAGCCGTACATGAAGAAGTTGAAGCGCTGGCCGAGGAAGACCCAGCAGGCGCCGCTGGAGGTGCAGTCGTCGGTGGAGGTCCCCACGAAATCGGCGTTGAACAGGGCCCAGTTCAGCACCGGTGTCAGGTAGACCACCAGCAGATAGGCGACGGCGAGGGTCAGCAGGCTGTTGAGCCAGCTGGAGAACAGGTTGCGCCGCATCCAGCCCAGCACGCCGACGGCGGTGGGCGGTGGCGGCAGATCGGGTTTCGGTGCGTTTCCGGTCATCGTGTCACCGCTCCTTCAGCGCCACCGCGCGGTTGTAGAAGTTCATGAACAGCGAGATGGACAGGCTCAGCGTCAGATAGACCGCCATGGTCATGGCGACGATCTCCACGGCCTGACCGGTCTGGTTCAGCGTGGTGCCCATGAACACGGCCACCAGGTCCGGATAGCCGATGGCGGTGGCCAGCGACGAGTTCTTGGTCAGGTTCAGGTACTGGCTGGTCAGCGGCGGGATTATGACCCGCATGGCCTGGGGGATGATCACCAGCCGCAGGGTGAGCCCGGGGCGCAGGCCCAGCGCGCTGGCCGCTTCCGTCTGCCCGTGACTGACGGAGAGGATGCCCGAGCGCACGATCTCGGCGATGAAAGCGGCCGTGTACACCGTGAGCGCTGCCAGCAGGGCGCCCAGCTCGGGGATTACCACCATGCCGCCACCGAAGTTGAAGCCCTTGAGCGCGGGAGTATCCCAGCTCAGCGGTGCTCCCATGATCACGTAGGCCAGCAGCGGCAGGCCCACGATGAGGCCGAATCCGGTCCAGAAGGTGTGAAAGGGCTGTCCGGTCCGGTTCTGGCGCTGTTTGGCCCAGCGGTACACGAACACGGTGGCGACGATGGCTATCACCAGCGCGGCGATCACCACGCCGAAGCCATCCTGAAACACCGGTTTCGGTACGTAAACGCCGCGGTTATTGAGGAAGATCGCGTCCGCCAGAGATGCGCTCTGCCGCGGCGAGGGCAGGTTGCGCAGCACGGCGAAGTACCAGAAAAAGACCTGGAGCAGCAGCGGAATGTTGCGGAATATCTCGATATACGCCGCGGCCAGCTTGGCGACCAGCCAGTTGCGGGAAAGCCGGGCGATACCGACGACGAAGCCGAGTATCGTGGCGAAGACGATGCCCAGCGCGGAGACGAGGACGGTGTTGAGCAGCCCGACCACGAAGGTGCGGCCGTAGCTCATCGTCTCGTTGTAGGGGATCAGGCTCATGATGATCCCGAAACCGGCGGGCTGCTCCAGAAAGCCGAAGCCGGTGCTGATGCCGCGGCTTTCCATGTTGGTCAGCGTGTTCTGGAACAGAGTCCAGCCCGCCCAGAACAGGGCCAGTATGGCGATGACCTGAAAGGCGATGGCGCGAATGTTGGGGTCGCGCCACGGTGGTGTGCGCGGTTTGGATTGCAGATCTTTGTTGTCGGCCATGGTGACTGTCGCTCAGCTCCGACGTGCACGGGGTGGCGGTTCGACTTCGTCCGTTATGCTGCGGTCATGCCGGCCGGCGCGCGGAGGAAGCCGGAACCTGTCCGGTGGGATGGGGGTAAACGCGCCGAGGGGCCCTCCCGCGGGAGCGACCCCTCGACCTCGCATCACACCGTCACTCAGCGCAGCGGCGGGGCGTACATGATGCCGCCGTCGGTCCACAGCGCATTGATGCCGCGGTCCAGGCCCACGGGGGTGTCCGGACCCACGGTGCGGTCATACATCTCGCCGTAGTTGCCCACTTCCTTGATGATGTTGTAGCCGAAGTCCGCGGAGAGATGGAGCTTCTCGCCCATGTCGCCGGAGACGCCCAGAATCCGCTTCACGGTGGGGTCGTCGGACTTCTTCATCTTGTCCACGTTCTCCGAGGTGATGCCCTTCTCCTCGGCGTTGATCATGGCGAAGAGGGTCCACTTGACCACGTTGAACCAGACGTCGTCACCCTGGCGCACCACGGGGCCCAGGGGCTCCTTGGAAATGGTCTCGGGAAGAATTACCGCACCGCTGGGATCCTCGAGCTTGGTCCGCAGGGCGGCCAGCTGGGAGCGGTCGGAGGTGAGGACGTCGCAGCGATTGGAGGCGAAACCCTGGACCGTCTGGTCCGAGGTGTCGAACACCAGCGCCTGGTAGTCCATGCCGTTCTTGCGGAAGTAGTCCGCCAGGTTCAGCTCCGTGGTGGTGCCGCCCTGCACGCAGACAGTGGCGCCGTCGAGCTGCTTGGCGCTGTCCACGCCGATGCTCTTGTGCACCAGGAAGCCCTGGCCGTCGTAGTAGTTGGTGCCGGTGAAGTTCAGACCCAGGGAGGCGTCGCGGGTCAGCGTCCAGGTGGTGTTGCGCACCAGCACGTCGACCTCGCCGGACTGCAGGGCGGTGAAGCGCTCTTTGGCGGTCAGCGGCGTGAACTGGACCTTGTCGGCGGAGCCGAAGACGGCGGCGGCCACGGCCCGGCAGGTATCCACGTCGATGCCGGTCCAGTTGCCCTCGTTGTCCGGCTGGGAGAACCCGGGGAGGCCGGTGCTAACGCCGCACTGCAGGTAGCCGCGGTCCTTGACGGTCTCCAGGGTGCCGGCGGCGGAGGCGACGGTGGTGGCAGACATCGCCGCCAGCGCGGTTACGCCGGCTACTGCTGCGATCAGTCGTTTCATCGCTTTCTTCTCCTTGCTGGTTTGCTTGCGAATTCCCGCCGCGCCTCAGCAAGGCTCGTGCCAGGGCGTTGCGGGAGAGATAAGGCGGTGCGGGGAAGGGGATGTGGCTCACGGCAGTCTCCCGGACCCTGGGGCAGGAGCGCACGACGCTGGTGCGGCGAGAGGCCGCATGTGCGCCTTTGGTGCGGGAGTGCAAGTCATGCCGGCCCGTTGTTCTCATCGTCCCTGGTAAGCGTAGCGCAGGCTTTGGCGAACGGGCATCGGGTGCGGGCCGCGCCGGTCCAATGCCCGTGCATGGGGCGAGCCCGCATCGGACGGAGCGCAAATGCCCGGGTATCCGTGGCGGCCGGAGGTCAGTAAGGGCCACGCTGCGGTCTCACTCTTGCGAAGCCGCGGTGGGTTCTTCGCCGCAGTGGCGTCGGCCGTGGTTGACCAGGATCGCGCTTGCACGCGCTCACGGCCGGCGTTACGCCGGGCGTCGGTTGCCATGATCTCCCCCTTTCTCGCCATGCTTATCGAGTTTTCGGTGTGGCGAGAATTATTATTCGGCAAATACTACGCTTGTCGAGACGAAAGATCGTTCTGTTTTTTGGTCGGGCGACGGCTGTTCACGCAATTTCGTGTCTTGAAATGGCGCTAGTGCAAATTTTTCTGCGATTCGCATGCCGTTGTCGTTGGCTTTGTGACACCGGTCGCATCTGTGCGTCAATCCCGTATCTTGCCACTTGCCGGGTTCAGTCCGTGGCGCGTCGTTCGTGGGGATGGGGTTCGGAGTCCGGAACCACCGGGTCGTAGCCGTCGGCCCGCAGCGCCGATAGGAGCTCCTGGGTGTGGTCGGCCCCCAGGGTCTCCACTGTCACTTCCACCTCCGCGGAGCGCAGGGACAGATCCGTGAAAGCTCGCTGGTGGGCGATCTGGATGATGTTGCCGTTGTGCTCGGCGAACAAGCGGGTGACGTCCGCCAGGGCGCCGGGCACGTCGGGGATGCCGATGCGGATTCGTACGACACGTCCGGAGCGCACCAGGCCGCGCTGGATGGCGGAGGACAGTGGCAGCAGATCGATGTTGCCGCCGCAGAGGATCAGTCCCACACGGCGGCCGCGGAAACGCTCCGGGTTGTCGAGCACCGCCGCCAGCCCTGCGGCCCCGGCGCCCTCGGCCACTGTTTTTTCAATCTCCAGCAGCTTTAGGATGGCTTCCTCGATCCGCGGCTCGTCCACCAGCGCGATGTCGTCGACGAACTGGCGGACCAGTGGCAGCGTCAGCTCTCCCGGCTGCTTCACGGCGATGCCCTCGGCGATGGTGGCCGGGCCGCAGTGAATGGGTTCGCCGGCAAGGGCCTGCTTCATGGAGGGGAAGCGCCGCGTCTGCACACCGATGATTTCTATGTCGGGTTTCAGCGCCTTGGCGGCCACGGCATTGCCGCTGATGAGACCGCCGCCGCCGATGGGTACGACCAGCACTTCCAGGTCGGGAAAGTCCTCGAGCATCTCCAGGGCGATGGTGCCCTGGCCGGCGATGACCCGCTCGTCGTCGTAGGGGTGGATGAAGACGTGGCCGTTCTCCTCGGCCAGGCGGTGTGCATACTCGCCGGCCTCCGCCACGCCGGTGCCTTCCAGGTGTACTTCGGCCCCAAAGGCGCGGGTGTTGCGCACCTTGACGTTGGGAGTGTGCGTTGGCATCACGATGACCGCGTGGATACCCAGACGCTGGGCGTGATAGGCGACGGCCTGGGCGTGGTTTCCCGCGGACATGGCGATGACGCCCCGTTGGCGTTCCTCGGGCGTGAGCGCGAGCAGCCGATTAAGGGCGCCGCGTTCCTTGAAGGCCGCCGTGAACTGGTGGTTTTCGAACTTCAGGAAGAGCTGGGCGCCGGTTATCGCCGAGAGCGTTCGCGAGAGCTCGCACGGTGTGCGGATGACACTGCCCTCGATCGCTGATCCGGCCTCCCTTATCGCTTCCAGAGTGACGGTCACGGCGTTTCCCTTCTTTGGCGTCGCTGGATCGGCCTATTGTCGTCGCAGCGGCTTGCCGCGGCAATGTACCGACCCCGACCGTGTTTGCGGGATGCCGTCAGGGATTGTCCGGGTCCGATGCGCCCACCGTCAGCCATACGCCCCGCTCGCAGCGGAGCAGGGCCGTTCCGGATCGCACGTATGCGCCGTCGTGAAACGACCGGTCATTGAAGTAGCACACCGGCTCCTCCAGGGCTGTCTGAGGCAGCGTCTCCACCTCATCGTCACCTTCCTCAACGATGGGAGAGGTCTGCCGCTCCGGGTCCGGGTTGCCCACGTTGGGTGGATAGCTGCTGTCGGTCAACGGTTCCTCTCCCTGGCTAATGGCCGATTGGCCGCTGGGTGGCTCATCCGGCGATATGGTGTTTGCCGACGGGGTGCACCGTGCTCGCCACCGGCCCGCTCTCGCCCCGGGACTCGCTGAAACGCACTTCGTCACCCACTTCCAGGCGATCGAAGTCACCATCCACCACGCTGGTGCGATAGAAGGTGATCTCCCGCCCGTCGGCGGAGGTGATGACGCCGTAATCCGCCGCCGGGACGATTTCCACGACCCGGCCGTGGGGTATCGGTGCATGGGTCTTCACCTTTCCCCGGCGTCGGCGCACGTAGTCCTCCAGCTGGCGGGTGGCCGCGTCGAAGGCATCCCGTACGGCGACGTACACATCCTCGTGGGACGGGTTGCGGGTCCCCGCTCGGTTGGTAACCAGGGTCGCGTCCGGAACGGCGAGATCGACGCGAACGTGATAGAGGTTGCCCTTGTGGTGGTGTCGGTGCTGAGCTTCCACAACGACGTCGCAGGCGGTAATGCGGTCGAAAAGCTGATCCAGTTTCTCTGCGCGCTCGCGAATGCGTTCCTCGACGGTGGGGGTGCTGTCCATGTTGCGGAAGGTGACTCGAACCGGGCTCTGCATACCTTTGCCTCCGTGGCGGCCCAGGGATTTGTTCGCGGCGCCGCCCCGCGCGTCGACGCCGCATGAGGAAAGCTTAGACCGGTCGGACGTCAAGCGCCGTTGATGCAGGTCAAAACGGCCGGCGCTTGGGGTGGTGTTCACTGGGACGTAGATCAGCGCTTCCTCATCCACTCGGGTGCCTCGCGTGACTCCAGCTCAACTCGTCGTCGACTCGATGCTGCCGCTGTTAGGGGCGATTGATCCGTGGCGCCGCCTCGCCGGCGACGTTCTGGAAGGTATGGGGCTCGGGCCCGCCGGCACACCGCACACGGTGATGGCGACCGGATCTCCGGCTTCAATCAGGCGCTATCGTCCGGCACGTCCGGTCGGGCGAACGGTGTTGCTGGTTCCCGCCCCCATCAAGGCGCCCTATCTTTGGGACCTGCTTCCTCGGGTCAGTGTCGTTCGTCGCTGCCTGGCGGCCGGCCTTGACGTCGGCGTGCTGGAGTGGCCGCGTCGGCCGGGTGATCGGGGGCGAATGGGCCTGACCGATTACGTCGAGGGCATGCTGAGTGCCGCCGTTGAGACCCTGGAACGGGACTGCCCCGGCCAGCCCGTGTTCGTCGCCGGCCATTCCCTGGGGGGTACGTTCGCAGCGCTGTTCGCGGCCCGGCACCCGCGGCGCATTGCCGGCCTCGCCCTCCTCGGGGCGCCGTTGCACTTCGGTCCGGCGATCGGAGCTCTGGGGCGG
>JASFMS010000099.1:0-6792 GCA_050117435.1 Ectothiorhodospiraceae bacterium
CAGCCTGCTACGGGATTGCTTGCCCGGTGGGTCAATTACCGGGGCCCCGAAACACCGCGCCATGGAGATCATCGATGAACTGGAACCCACGCCGCGCGGCGTCTACTGCGGTGCGGTGGGCTACGCGGGGTTCGACGGTGGCCTGGACACCAATATTGCCATCCGCACGGCCGTGGCGGCCGACGGGTGGCTGGAATACCGTGCCGGCGGCGGTGTTGTCGCCGATTCCGAGGAGGAATCCGAGTACCGGGAAACGGAGGCCAAGGCCGCGGCGTTCCTGCGGCTGGTCGGCGCCTGAAATCAGAGCTTTTGAAAAATTCGAACGCCGCAGCGAGAGCGTTCCCGGGCGCTCGCAGTAGGTGGGCGATTTTTTCACAAGCACTCAGGCCTAACGTGCCAGCAGGACGGCCAGCGAGTCGATGGCTTCCTGCTCTTTCGCGCATTCCCTGGAGATCCGCTTGAGCGCATCCGGGGAAACCATCTCCTGAACGGTGTCGGGGGCATCGTCGAAGCCGGCCTCCAGCCATTTGGCAGCGGTTTCCACCACGTGAACGAGCCCTTCGTGCTCGCCGTGATAGCCGGCGTTGCCGCCGACGTGTTCCGCGGCGGCGACGATGCCCGGCGGCAGTCCCCATTCACGCAGCAGCATCGCGCCGGCTTCCCCGGGTTCCGTTCCCGTGTGTACGCGCAGCAGCCCGTTCAGGTCCTGTTTCGGATCCAGTGCGTGACGCGCCAGGGCGGCGCCGGTCTCCGCGGGCAGCGACTGGGCGAGCAGCAGCAATCCGATGTTGTGCAGCAAACCGGCGATTTGTGCCGTTCCCGCGCTTTCGCCGTCGTTCGCCGCGGCGGCCAGTTTGGCGGCGGCAAACCCGGTGCCCACCGCGCGGCCCCAATATTCCGCGGCGTTGAAGGGCTGGCAGCGCGACGGGTCGAATGCGGGCGCGATCAGCAGCGACGCCGTGAGGAGGCGAACCCTGTCCATTCCCAGTCGCACCACGGCGTCGCGGAGACCGTCCACCGGCGGCCGGCCGGCGAAAAAGGCCGTATTGGCGGCGGCGACCAGGCGCGCGGCAACGCCCGGCTCGCGGCCCGCGAGTTCCGCGACGTTGTCCGCGTCGCTTCCCGTGTCCACGGTCGCGAGCAGGATTTCGTGCGTGACGTAGGGAAGTGCGGGCAGGCTCGGGTTCGGTTTTTGCGGTTGTTCCGGCATTGTGGTGCTTCGGTGCGTTTTCGGGGGTGGTTGCGCTACGGCATCCACGGTTGACAGTCTTCAAAGTCGGCGCCTATGTTGCCCGACGGTGCTGCGCTGCACCAGCCGCGCCGGGGCTCCGATCGACATTTTGTGCAGATCGGTAGTGCAGCATCGACACTGGTATCATACTGTGCCTTGGATGCGATCCCCGGCGGAAGCATCCGGATGCAGGCGGAAGCGGTTAACGGAGAGTAACGCGATGGAAGACGTAGTCATTGTCGCTGCTGGCAGGAGCGCCATAGGTTCGTTCGGTGGTGCGCTGTCGCAGCTGAGTGCGGTGGATCTCGGCTCCCAGATCCTGCGCGGCGTGCTGGAGCGTGCCGGGCTCGACGCGGAGCAGGTGGACGAGGTGATTTTCGGCCAGGTCCTCACCGCCGCCGCCGGGCAGAACCCGGCACGTCAGGCGGCCATAAAGGCCGGCCTTCCGGTGACCTGCCCCGCCATGACCATAAACAAGGTCTGCGGCAGCGGCCTGAAGGCCACCCATCTGGCCGCGCAGGCCATCAAACTCGCAGATGCGAGCGTGATCCTGGCCGGCGGTCAGGAGAGCATGAGCCAGGCGCCGCACGCGTTGCCGAATTCCCGAACCGGGCAGCGCATGGGTGACTGGAAGCTCGAAGACACCATGATCAAGGACGGCCTTTGGGATGCGTTCAATCAATATCATATGGGCATAACCGCCGAGAATCTGGCGGAGAAGTTCGATATCCCGCGTGAGGCCCAGGACGAATTCGCGGCGCGTTCGCAGCAGCTCGCCGAGAAGGCGATCAAGGAAGGGCGTTTCAAGGATGAAATCATCCCGGTGGAGATCCCGCAGCGAAAGGGTGATCCCCTCAGCGTTGATACCGACGAGTTTCCGCGCTTCGGCGCCACGGCGGAGGGCCTGGGCAAACTGCGGCCGGCCTTCAAGAAGGACGGTACGGTGACCGCCGGAAATGCCTCCGGCATCAACGACGGCGCCGCGGCGGTGGTCATGATGTCCGAATCCAGGGCTCGCGAACTGGGACTGGAGCCGCTTGCCAGGGTGAAGGCGTACGGCAACGCCGGAGTCGATCCGGCGATCATGGGTTCCGGACCGGTGCCCGCTACCCGCCGTTGCCTGGAACGGGCAGGCTGGAGCATCGAGGATCTGGATCTTATCGAGGCCAATGAAGCCTTTGCCGCCCAGGCGCTGGCCGTGGGTAAGGAACTTGGCTGGGATCCGGAGAAAGTGAACGTGAACGGTGGTGCTATCGCCCTGGGTCACCCGATCGGCGCCTCCGGTGCGCGAATCCTGGTGACGCTGCTCCACGAGATGAAGCGCCGCGATGCCAAGAAGGGCCTCGCGACGTTGTGCATCGGTGGCGGTCAGGGTGTAGCGCTTGCCGTTGAGCGATAGGCGACAACGGTATTCGGGGCCGCGCTTGCGGCCCCGCGTCCGAGCAATGAGAGTGGCTTCATGGCTGAAAGGCGAGTAATAAAGAAATATCCGAACCGCCGCCTGTACGACACGGCGATCAGCAGTTACATCACGCTGGCGGATGTGAAGCGGCTGGTACTGGACGGGGTGGACTTCGAGGTCACTGACGCCAAGACGAAGGCGGACCTGACCCGCAGCATCCTGTTGCAGATCATCAGCGAGGAAGAAGAGGGCGGTGAACCCATCTTCAGCAGCGAGTTGCTGGCGCAGATCATTCGTGCCTACGGCGGCAATATGCAGAACATGCTCACCAGTTACCTGGAGAAGAGCATGGAGCTGTGGGGGGAGCAGCAGCGGCTCTTCCGGGAGCGCACCCGCCACTTCATGGACGCCAATCCCATGCAGGTTCTCACGCAGATTGCCGAGCGCAATCTGGCCATGTGGCAGGCGATGAGCGGCATGGGCGACGAAGAGGACGACAAGGAAGGCAAGTCCCGCAAACAGGGCGGAAAGGACGGCCCGACTACCGGAAAGGGGCGGTCGGACAAGGACTGAATCAGCCTTTCGGAGCAGTCCCAGAGAACCGGCGTGCTGCGGCTTGCCGGTTTTTTTGTGCACTGCGTTGACACCCGGTCCGCGCTGCGCCTAAGATGCGAGCATGGTTTTGTGCGGCGCACAAGCGTAGGTTGCGTCGCGACGGGCCCGGGCCAGGGAAGGTACGTCGCTCCATGAGGAGGGAGGCGGGGCACTTGGCTGAGCCCGCACCGAGGGGGGGAATCGCTTCACCGCGGAGATGGCGGGTCGCTCGATATTTCAGGAGAGAGAAAGCTATGTCCAATCGCGTGGCTCTGGTGACCGGCGGCAACGGCGGCATCGGCACTGAGATCTGCAAGCAGCTGGCCGATGGCGGCCGGCGGGTCGTAACCACCTGTGTCGATCCCGAGAAGGAGGGGATCGAGGCATGGCAGGCGGCGTGGCGCGAAGAGGGTTACGATTTCGGCTGGGTACAGTGCGACGTGTCCGATTTCGACGCCTGCGCTGCCATGGCCGAGGAGGTGGAGAGCGAGTACGGCGTTGTGGAGGTGTTGATCAACGTCGCCGGCATTACCCGTGACGCATTCCTTCACAAGATGGACGTCGAGAGCTGGCAGGCGGTCATCAACGTAAACCTGGGCAGCGCTTTCAACGTCACTCGCCAGTTCGTGGAGAAGATGCGCGAACGCGGGTTTGGTCGCGTGGTCAATATCTCGTCCGTCAACGGCCAAACCGGTCAATTCGGGCAGACGAATTACTCCGCCGCGAAAGCCGGCATCCACGGCTTCACGATGGCTCTCGCCAAAGAGGGCGCGCCCAAGGGCGTGACGGTGAATACCGTTTCCCCCGGCTACGTACGGACATCAATGACCGAGGCCATCCCGGAGAAGGTTCGCGAGAGCATCGTCTCGCAGATCCCGGCCGGCCGAATGGGCGAGCCGGAAGAGATCGCCCGCGTGGTTGCGTTCCTCGCCGCCGACGAGTCGGCTTACATCAACGGCGCGAACATCCCCGTCAACGGCGCCTTGTTCTGCAGCTTCTAGGGAAGCGCTGATTAATTCATCGCGATCGCGCTCGCGTCGATTTTGGTCACTGACAAGGCGCGGCGGCGGTTCGGTAGCCGTAGCTACCGGGCCGGCGCCGTAACACAGTCAGGGTGAAAAATCGACCGAGCCCCAAGGGGTTAGGGCCTCAGAGCCGGCATTGCAGCGTTGCGAGGCTTGACCGTATTCCCCGATACGGCGCTGCGCCTCGCACTGCCGGCTCTCAAACCCTAACGCGAACGCGAGGAATTGATCAGCGCTTCCCTGGTACCGATATCAACGGCTATGGATTCGCATTTGTCAATTCGCCAAGCGTGCTCGGCACGACCCTGGGGCATCTGCGCCGACCGCTGCACTCTTGCAGTGCAGGGCGGTCGCCGGCGCTGGCAGTGAGCAAAGAAGTTGCCTTCCCATTCAGGCCTGGAAAAGGCCCGAATCTCAGATGGATAAGCTTCGCTGCATGGGGCTGGTGCCTTACGTGGCACACCCATTGCTCGGTGGACATCCAGCGAATTAATGCTATTTATCCGTATAAATAGATGGTATGCGTATTAGGGAAACGCTGAAGGTGGAGTGCTGCCGGTGACGGTGGCACCGATGCATCCGCAGGGGGAAGGACAGCCAAAAGATGGAAATATCCAGGCGCGGCTCCCGCCGGCGAAAGCTCTCCGACGTCATCGTCCAGGACGTGAAACGCTGGATCGTCGTGAAGGGGCTGAAACCGGGGGACCGGCTACCCAAGGAACGGGAACTGATCGAGATGTACGGCTGTGCCAAAGGCACGGTGAGGGAGGCGCTGAAGGCGCTGGAAGTGGAAGGGCTCGTGGTTATGCGCACCGGGCCCAGCGGCGGCGCCTACGTGGCGGAGGCCGGTATCGACCACGCGTCCCGGGCGCTGCGGAACTACCTACACTTTCAGAAGCTGGACGGCGGCCAGATCTATGAGCTGCGCAAGATCATCGAGGTGGAAGTGGCGGCATCGGTGGTGGGGCGCCTGACGGAGGCGCACTTCGAGGAGCTGGAGGCGAACATCGGCCATTGCGAGGCCATCGGCTTTACGACTGCCACCCAGCGCGAGCTGCGCATCGCCGAGCTGGGGTTTCACAACCTGCTCGCACGGGTGTGCCCGAACCCGCTGCTGGGATTCATGGTGCGCTTCGTCAGCGATCTGCTTCGGGACCTGGTGGATCTGAAGAAGACCTACCAGCCCGAGCGCCGCCAGTTCGGGGAGGACAACAATCACTACCACCGCGAGCTGCTGGAGGCCTTCCGGCGGGAGGACGAGGCGGCGGTGAGAACACTGATGCACGAACACATGTGCAACTCCGAGGCCCACACAACCGCCCTGGAGGGCGAAGTCTCGGACGGGTTCCTGCTGGACTTCGGCGACCGCTGAATCGCCGGGGACCGAGAGCCTGGAAAGAGGAGAAGAAGAGAGCTGAAAACGCCGATTCAAGGCGTCATTTGCAGTACCCCGAAGCAGGGGTGAAGCCACGTTTACGGAGGGAAGGACCATGCAATTCATTCGCCGACTGCTGAAGCGGGAAGCGCCACCCGGACGCCTTCGAGGCTCGACCGCCGGGCGGGCGGTTGCCTCGGTTGCCGCGGCCGCCGCGCTGGCGTTGCCGCTGGCGGGTGCCCTGATGCCCGCCACCGCCGCCCATGCCGCCGACGAGAAGGTTCAGGAGGGCGGCACGCTCAACGTCATCCTGCAGCCGGAGCCGCCGATCCTGATACTCGGCCTCAACCAGCAGGCGCCCACGCAGCTGGTGGCCGGCAAGATCTACGAGGGTCTGCTGCGCTACGACCACGATCTCAATCCCATCCCCGGGCTGGCCAAGAGCTGGGAGATTTCCGACGACGGCCTGACCTACACCTTCCACCTGCAGGAGGGCGTGACCTGGCACGATGGCGAGCCGTTCACCGCGAAGGACGTGGTGTTCAGCACCACCAAGTTCCTTCCTGAGGTCCACCCCCGCGCCCGGGCCAACTTCTCCCACGTGGAGAAAGTCACCGCGCCGGACGATCACACGGTGGTGTTCAAGCTCAAGCAGCCGTTCCCGGCGTTCATTCTGGCCTTCGAGGTCTCCAGCGCGCCGATGATGCCTGCCCACATCTACGAGGGCACGGACTACCGCAACAACCCGAAGAACGACACGCCCATCGGCACCGGTCCGTTCCAGTACGACAAGTGGGTGAAGGGCAGCTACGTGCACCTGGTCAAGTACAAGAACTACTGGCAGAAGGGCAAGCCGCACCTGGACGACATCTACTTCCGCATCATCCCGGATGCCGCCTCCCGTGCGCTGGCGCTGGAGACCGGCGACGTGGACGTCAGCCAGTACGGCAATATCGAGCCCTTCGACGTCCAGCGCCTGGCCGCCATGCCGCACCTGCGCATGACCACCAAGGGCTACGAGTTCGTCTCCCCCATGAGCTGGATCGAGATCAACCACCGGGAGAAGCCGCTGGGTGACAAGCGCTTCCGCCAGGCGATCATGTACGCCCTGGACCGGGAGTTCATCCGCGACAACATCTTCTTCGGCCTCGGCCGCGTCGCCACG
>JASFMS010000100.1:0-6726 GCA_050117435.1 Ectothiorhodospiraceae bacterium
GTAGAGTTCTCCCGCCCACACCGGCGGGCGGCTTTCCCAGGTATGGAGATCGTTGCTGACGGCGTGTCCGATACAGCCGCGGGCGTCACCCGATCCGTGGTTGGTCCGCGCGGTGAAGAACATGTGGTAGTGCGTTCCGTCCGGATCCGGGATCACCCACGGGTCGCGCCAGGCCTGGTCGTGCCAGAGCTCCGTGTTCAGGGTTTCGTAATGCGCCGGATCCACGCACAGAATCGGGTTTCCGTCGTGCTTCTCCCAGTTGTGAAGATCCCGGGAGGTGGCCATGCCGATGCGCTGCCGCAGGCCGTTGTCGGCGCGGCTCGTGCCCGTGTAGTAGAGGCACCAGTAACCGTCGGGGTGCCGCTTTACCGACCCGGTCCATGTCGTGCAGTCGTCCCAGGCCGGGGAGGGCGAGGGCGTCAGACAGGTGCCCAGCACTTCCCACGAGATCAGATCGCGGGATACGGCATGACCGATGGAGACGCTCCAGTGGCGCTGTTCCGGATCACCCAGGCTGCGGTCCGCCTGCAGGAAATACACGTGGTGATCCTCGCCGTCCCGGGCGAACCAGAAATCCCATATCCATTTGTCGTCCAGCCTTAGCGCCATTGTTGCTTCGCTTTCTTCGGGGCCGTGTGTACGTCGTTTGAGCGGTCTACCGAGATGCCGCGCCGCCGACCGGCGAGTGCCGGTCGGAGAATGACAACGTTGTCATTTTTGTTCGAAACAAAACCCTCTTTCATCTTTCGCGCGTCAGTATCGAGTGGGGGGTTCCGCGCAGGAATCGCGCGCAACCAGCGGGCAGGGCACCAGGATCGGCGCCGGATGCGCGTCTTCTTTCGTTTCCGCGTGCGGCTTGAGAAGTTCCGTTACGGCACGCTGACCGATTTCGAAGTAGGGCAGTGCGACGGTGGTCAGCGCCGGATGAAGGCTCCGGGCGACGACGCGAAAGTCGTCGTAGCCGATCACCGAAAGGTCGTCCGGGACGCGCCGATTGGCATCCCGTGCCGCGCAGTAAACGTGTACGGCAAGCTCGTCGTTGCCGCAGACGATGGCTGTCGGGGCGTTTTGCCGGTTCAGGAGTTCCAGGGCCACGTCGTAGGCGGTGCAACGCTCGTTGTCCAGATCGCCGGTCTTTCCGGCGCACAGGAGCGAGTCGTCGCAGGTCACCCCGTGATCCCGCATGGCTTCCCGAAAGGCCTGGGTCCTCAGCTGGGTGGCCTTCAGTAGCGGGTTGAGGGTAATCATTGCGATGCGGCGATGGCCGAGCCGCAGCAGATGGGCCGCCGCCTCGTATCCGCCCGCGTAGTCGTCGGGCAGCACGGATGCCCGCACCTCGCCGTGGCTGGCGTAGCAGTTCGCAAGCACGAGGGGGGCGCCGGCCAGCGCCGGCGCGTCAACTTCCTGGTGGAACATGGTGGCGAAGATGGCGCCTTCGACGCGATGGCTGCGGAACACGTCGATGTATCGCGACTCCAGCACCGGATCCCCTTCCGTGTTCGCGATGATCAGGGTTTTGCCGAAGGCGCGCAGGGAATGCTGAACGCCGCGCACGATATCCACGGAATAGGGGGTGGTCGCCACGACGTCGGTCATAAGGCCGATAACGCCGGAACGTTGGGTTCGCATGGCCTGGGCCGCACTGGCCGGGACGTAACCGAGCTCGTCGATGCAGTCCTGGACGCGGGCGCGGGTTTCCGGACGCACCGACGCGTCGCCGTTGACGACGCGGGAGACGGTTTTCATGGAAACGCCGGCTTTCTCGGCAACGTCCTTCAAAGTGGTCATGGCAGAGGCAAAACGGCTTCAGGCCCGGCATGCAGCTTCGTGACGGCTGCAAGTTTGCTGAGCGATGACAACGTTGTCAACGCTTGCCTGTTTGCGAGTGCAGCATGGTTGTGTCGCTGCTGTGCCGAGTTGGCGGCATGGGCCAACCCGGCCTCGCGGGAACGGCTCGGATCAGTCCTGGGGAGGCGCCGGCGGCAGGTTGTGGAGATGGCCGCGTTTGCAGTAGAGGACGCAGCCGCCCTTGCTCTCCAGCGTTGCCGCTTCGCCGCTCGGCTGGCGGCGCCAGGTTCCTTCCGTGAGGGTGTCGTTTCCGTCGCGGCACTGCCCGGCGAGAACGAAAATCTCCTCGCCGCCGTCCACGGCGTGCGCCGGCAGGGTTCCGCCCGGATTCAGGCGGATCAGCTCGTTTTCTTCGGTGCCGAAGCGATGCAGGAGAAGCCGGTCCACCCCGTCCGCTTCGGCCGACTCCCAGAGCTCGGCCCGCGTTGTGTCCAGGCAGACGCGTTCCTGGTCGTCCGGGTGCATCCACCAGAGTTTTACGAAGATGGTGCAGCCGTCCACGGTCCAGGGAGCATGGCTGCTCCCTACTGGATTGCGCACGTAGGTCCCGGCCGGGTATTCGCCGGCGGCATCGATGAAGGTGCCGTAGAGAACCAGGAATTCCTCGCCGCCGTCGTGGGTGTGCTCCGGAAACTCGGTTTCCGGGCCGTAGCGGACGATGCTCGTGACACGCGCACGCTCGTCGCCGATGCGCTCGAGCATGCGTCTTTCCACGCCCGGTGCGGGCGAGGGCTTCCATTCCAGTGTTTCGCTGTCCACTAGGGCCGGCCGCGTCGGGTCGGCGTTGATCGTCGCTGTCATGGCGTATTCAGGTTGCGCGGATTTCTGCGGTAATCGTGCCTGCAGTGCCGGAATAAAAAAAGGCCGGTGATAGCGCACCGGCCTTTTTGCTCCGTGCGAGAGACCGGTCAGCGGCTTCGTGCCCGCGCGAGCAGGCGGCGCGCGCGCCGTCCGGCGCGTCCGGAAGCCCTTTCCAGGTAGAGTGCACGCAGCCTCTTGCCCGTGTTGGCGCCGTCCGTCGCGATCTCATCAGCGGCAAGTTTCGCGACGTTCGGTTGTATGGAGTTGGCGTCGGAGGCCATTGCGAATCCCCTTCAGTCGATGGCGCTGCTCCTGCGGCGCGGCCGAAATCCTACTTCTTTCAGCCGTTTGCTGCAATGCGCAATCGGGGAGGTCCGACGAGTGGTTCTCGGGAGACGCTGAACCATTCCCGCGACACCCCACTAGCCCCGATGGTAGCGCTGCGGCACGAAGGGCATTTTCGCGACGGTCACCGGGATTCGCCGTCCGCGCACCATGGCGGCAAGCGCGGTATCCACGGCGGAATGCTCTTTCCGCACGTAAGCCATGGCGACTGGGGCGCCCACGGAAGGGCCGAAGGTGCCGCTGGTGACGTGACCGACGACGGTATCGGATTCATCAACCAGTTCGGCGCCCTCGCGGACGGGCGCTCGCCCCTGAACGCGGATTCCGACCCGCAGGCGCTGGACACCGTCGGCGAATTGCCTCATTACCACGTCGGCACCCGGGTAGCCGCCCGCCCGGGGTCCGTCGGCACGGCGCGCTTTGGATACCACCCAGCGCAGGTTGGCCTCGACGGGAGTCGTGTCCGTGGTCAGGTCATGGCCGTAAAGGCACAGTCCGGCTTCGAGCCGGAGCGAATCCCGGGCACCCAGTCCCACGGGTTCGACCTCGTCGTGGTCGAGCAGGGCACGGGCCAGTTCCTCGGCCCTGGTGGCGGGCACCGATATCTCGAAGCCGTCCTCGCCGGTGTAACCGGAACGCGTAATGAAGCAGCGCGCTCCGAGAATGTCCGCCTCACAGGCCGTCATGAAGGTGAGCTGCGTCGCCCGCGGCGCCATACGCTCCATCACGGCGTGCGCGGCAGGCCCCTGCAGGGCAAGCAGCGCGCGGTCCGTCAGCTCCTCGACGCCGCAGCGGTCCGCCAGATGACTGCGCAGATGTTGAACATCCTGCGCCTTGCAGGCCGCATTGATGACCAGGAACAGATGATCGCCGGCCTGCGTCACCATCAGGTCGTCCAGAATCCCGCCCTGCTGATTGGTGAACAGCGTGTACCGCTGCCGGTGGGGTTGCAGGCCGATGATGTCCCCCGGCACCAGGCTTTCCAGTGCTGCCGGCGCCTCCGGGCCGGTGAGGCGTACCTGCCCCATGTGCGAGACGTCGAACAGCCCGGCCGCCGCGCGGGTGTGCTGGTGTTCCCGGAGGATGCCCGCGGGGTAGCGGACCGGCATGTCGTAACCGGCGAATTCCACCATGGTAGCGCCGAGCTCCCTGTGCAGGGCGTTCAGCGGCGTTGTTGCAGGTTCGGTAGTCTCGCGCATTGCTGCTTCGTCCTTCCCGCGATGAGTGGCAACTGAAGGTCTTTGAGCCTGTGGTCAGCCGTGTCGGGCTTCTTCCCGGATCACTGTTTCGGCATCCCCTTCGTAGGCGCTCATGGGAGGACACGAGCAGACCAGGTTCCGGTCGCCGTAGACGTTATCCACGCGGCCCACCGGAGACCAGTATTTGGCGTTGCGCAGACCCCGCGCCGGGAAGACCGCCTGTTCCCTGGAATAGGGATGTGTCCATTCGGCGGTCAGGTGCTCGGTGGTGTGCGGGGCGTTGCGCAGCGGACTGGCGGCGGCGTCCATCTCTCCGTTTTCCACCGCGCGAATCTCCTCGCGGATGGCGATCATGGCGTCACAGAAACGGTCCAGTTCGGCACGGGATTCGCTTTCCGTGGGCTCGATCATCAGAGTTCCCGCCACCGGGAACGACATGGTGGGCGCGTGAAAGCCGAAGTCGATCAGCCGCTTGGCGACGTCATCGACGGTGACTTCGCAGGATTCCTTGATCGGACGAAGATCGATGATGCACTCGTGGGCCACCAGGCCGTCGGCGCCGGTGTACAGCACCGGGTAGTGTTCGCCCAGCCGTTTCGCCATGTAGTTGGCGTTGAGTATGGCGACGCGGGTCGCTTCCGTCAGTCCCCGGCGGCCCATCAGCCGGATGTAGGCCCAGGAGATGGGCAGAATGCCGGCGCTGCCCCAGGGGGCCGCCGAAACGGCGTGGCGGCTGCCGGCCTCAGGGTGAGTCGGATGGCCGGGCAGGAACGGCGCCAGGTGCTCGGCGACGCCGATGGGGCCCACGCCGGGGCCGCCGCCGCCATGGGGAATGCAAAAGGTCTTGTGGAGGTTCAGGTGGGAGACGTCGCCGCCGAATTCGCCCGGCTTGCACAGGCCCACCATGGCGTTGAGGTTGGCGCCGTCGATGTAAACCTGGCCGCCGTGGCGGTGCACGATGTCGCAGACCTCCCGGACCTGTGCTTCGAATACGCCGTGCGTGGAAGGGTACGTGATCATGAGTGCGGCCAGATCGTCGCTGTGCGTTTCCGCCCGGGCGCGCAGATCCTCCACGTCCACGTTACCGTTGTCGTCGCAGCGCACCACCTCCACCTTCATGCCGGCCATCTGCGCCGACGCGGGGTTGGTGCCGTGGGCGGAGCTCGGAATCAGGCACACGTCGCGGTGTCCCTCGCCTCGGCTCTCGTGGTAGGCGCGGATGGCCAGCAGGCCGGCGTATTCGCCCTGGGCGCCGGCGTTGGGTTGCAGGGACACGGCGTGATACCCGGTCACCTCGCAGAGCATGCGCTCAAGGTCGGTGATGAGCTGGCGGTAGCCCTCGGCCTGCTCCGGCGGCACGAAGGGGTGGATGTTGCTGAAGCCCTCCCAGGAGATAGGCAGCATCTCCGTGGTTGCATTGAGCTTCATGGTGCACGAGCCGAGGGGGATCATGGCCCGGTCCAGGGCGAGGTCGCGATCCGCCAGAAGGCGGAGATAGCGAAGCATCTCGGTCTCGGAGCGGTAGGAGTTGAAGACCGGGTGTGTCAGGTAGTCGCTGGTGCGCCGCAACTCCTTCGGCAGCGCCTCGTCCACGCTGCGGTCCAGGTCCTCCACGCGGGGTGGTTCGCTGCCCTCGGCGAAAACGGACAGTAGTACTTCCACGTCCTCCCGGGAGGCGGTCTCGTCCAGGGATATGCCCACGGTGGTCCGGCCGACCTCGCGGAGGTTGAAACCACGGTCGCGCGCCGCCTGATGAATGTGCCCCGTGCGCTCGCCGGTGTTTACCGTGATCGTGTCGAAGTAGGCGGTGGTGGGAACCGTCCAGCCCAGCTGGCGAAGCCCGGTGGCCAGGATGGCGGTAAGCCGGTGGACGCGCTGCGCTATGGTGCGCAGCCCGTCGGGGCCGTGGTAGACCGCGTACATCGCGGCGGTGACCGCCAGCAGGGCCTGTGCGGTGCAGATGTTGCTGGTGGCCTTCTCGCGGCGGATGTGCTGTTCCCGGGTCTGCAGCGCCAGCCGGTAGGCGGGTTTGCCGTGGGAGTCCACGGACACCCCGACCAGCCGGCCGGGCATGGCGCGCTTGTGGGCGTCGCGGGTGGCCATGTAGGCCGCGTGCGGGCCGCCGAAGAACAGCGGCACCCCGAACCGCTGGGCGCTGCCCACCGCGACATCGGCGCCCATTTCGCCGGGGGGCGTCAGCAGGGTGAGGGCGAGCAGGTCGGCGGCCATCACGACCATGGTTTCGCGCTCGCGCATGTCGGCGATCAGCTTCCGGTAGTCGCGAATGTCGCCGTAGGTACCGGGATACTGGAGCAGGGCGCCGAAACAGTCCCGGGCGCCCGAGTCATTGGCCGGGTCGCCCACCACAACGTCCAGGCCCAGCGGCTCGGCGCGGCCGCGAATCACGTCGATGGTCTGCGGGTGGCAGTCGGCGGCGACGAAGAAGGTGTTGCTGCGATTCTTCCGGTTTACCCGGCGGCACATGGCCATGGCCTCGGCGGCGGCTGTGGCCTCGTCCAGAAGGGACGCGTTG
>JASFMS010000101.1:0-6695 GCA_050117435.1 Ectothiorhodospiraceae bacterium
GCGATGGGCGGTTCCTGGCGGCGCTGTGGGCTGCGTTGGCGTTCTTGCAAAGGGCTACGGCCATTCACTGCTAACGCCGCCTTGCCACAGCGCCGCCAGGAAGCGCAGAGGCGCGCGGGTATTGTGCAGTGTCTCCCTGGATCCGGGTGATTGATCTGTTCGCCCTCGGGGTCCGGCTCCAGGTGGCGTTCGGCCACATAGCTGCTATGCGTCGCATTGTCCACCAGCACGTGGTACCAGGGCTTGTCTCGTGGCGGGCGGCTGCGTGCCATCTGCTCGTACCATTATTCCGTGCCCTGGAATACCGGATCGACGTCCACCACGACCCCCCGATAGTCGAACTTGCGATGGTGGACCAACTCTCCGATGCTGAACCTGGATTTGGCTTCACTCATGGAAATGCACCTCGAGTCGCTGAGGGAGGTTGCCAATGCACCTGGAAGGTTCCTGCCACTGCGGGGCGGTGCGGTTTCGCGTCGAGGCGCCCCATCCTTATCCGTTCAACCGGTGCTACTGCTCCATCTGCCGAAAGACCGCCGGTGGCGGCGGCTACGCGATCAACCTCGGCGCTCTGGCGGATTCGCTGGAGGTGGACGGCGAGGAGAATATCACCGTGTACCGCGCCCGGCTCACGGATGAAAGGACGGGAGAACACACCGTGAGCACGGGGGAGCGCCGCTTCTGCAGCATCTGCGGGAGCGCGCTGTGGATCCGGGATCCGGACTGGCCGGAGCTGGTTCATCCATTCGCGTCCGCAATCGACACGGATCTGCCGGTCCCGCCCGAGCGCACTCACCTCATGCTCAACTCCAAGGCGTCATGGGTCGAGGTTAACCCGGGTCCGCGCGACAAGTGCTTCGGCGAGTATCCCGACGAGTCTCTGGCCCAGTGGCACGAGCGCCTGGGGCTGGTGCGCTGACGCATTCCTCGGGGCGGGCTCACTGCTGGCTATTGTCATCGGCCCCGTCCTGGAACTCGCGCCCGGCTCGCACGAAGGCGTCGCGAAGGCTCTCGTAGCTGTCGATGAATCCCTGTTTGACCTCACCCCAGGCGCCGGACGAGCTGGACTTGAGCCGCTCGTAGGTCCGGGACAGTTCCTGTCGCTGGGCCTTGAGCGCCTGCATGGTGTCGCGGGTGTGCCGGCGGGCTGATTCGCTCATCTGCTCGGACCGGGCCTGCAGATCGGCTTCCAGTGCGTCAATGCGGCGGTCCAGATCCTTCATGAGCGCGTCCGCCTCGGCAAGCGCCTTGTCCCGCTGCTCCACGGAGTAGCTCTTGATGGCATCGATGGCTTCCGCGGTCTGCTGCTCCACGTCCTGCGCCGAGGCCTTTCCGGAAGTACTGTCCGCGGCCTGAGCGGAAAGCATGAACAGGGCAGCCACTGCCGCCGCGACGACGGCGGCAAGCGGTCCGGGTTTTCGTTGCACCACAGCGTCCTCCTGTGATTTTCGGCTCTTCGGGTGTGTTTGTGTCGTCCAGGGCGCGTTTCAATACCGCGGCGCCGGATCCGTTGCGGTCGACCCTTGTCAAGCTTTCGTTTACGGTCTTTGTAGGGAGCGCCCCTGTCCCTGTATTCCGACGTTTCACAGCCTCCGAGTGTCGCAGACGCCATGACTGGACCACTGCACGGATTCCGCGTCATCGATCTGACCGCCATGGTTGCCGGGCCGCTGGCGACCATGCTGCTGGCGGACCAGGGGGCGGACGTCATCAAGATCGAGAACCCGGCGGGCGGGGACCACACGCGGTCGCATCCGGCCCGGCGCGGCGGATTCTCCGGTACCTTTCTGAACAACAATCGCAACAAGCGTTCCGTGGCTCTGGACCTGAAGAACGAGCGCGGGCGTGAGGCGTTGATGCGTCTTCTCGCCGGCGCCGACGTGCTGGTGCAGAATTTCCGTCCCGGGGTGGTGGAGCGCCTGGGCCTGGATGAATCCACGGTGCGGGGCATCGCGCCGGGCATTGTCTACGCGTCCATCAGCGGTTTCGGCAGCCGTGGCCCCTACGTCGGAAAGCCCGTGTACGACCCATTGATTCAGGCGCTCTCGGGGCTGGCAACCGTGCAGGCCGGGTCGGACACCGCACGGCCGCGTCTGGTGCGGACCATCCTGCCGGACAAGCTTACGGGCATGGTGGCCGCGCAGGCCGTCACCGCCGCCCTGCTGGCCCGGGAGCGTACCGGCGAGGGGCAGCACGTGAGCGTGTCCATGCTGGATGCGGTGATTGCGTTCCTCTGGGGGTCGGACATGGAGAGCCAGACTTTCGTGGGAGAGGAAATCGCTCAGCAGGAGGCGGCCAGTTTCATCGATCTGATCTACGAGACCACCGACGGCTACATCAGTGTGGCCGTGCAGTCGGATCGTGAGTGGGAAGCGCTTACCCGTGCGCTGGAGCGTCCGGAGTGGCGCGAGGACGAGCGCTTCCGCACGCCGGCTCTGCGGCAGAAGCACATTGACGCGCGCCTGGCGCTGACGCAGGAGGAGTTGCGCCGACGGAGCTCGGCGCATTGGCTGCAGCGACTGGAGGCGGAGGGCGTGCCCTGTGCGCCGGTCCTGACACGTAACGAGGTCATTCACCATCCCCAGGTTCTGGCGAATGGCATCGTCATGGAAACGGAGCATCCCCACGCCGGTCGGCTGCGCCAGGCGCGGCCGGCGGCGCGGTTCTCGGGCACGCCGGAGGAGCCGGAACGCGCCGGCGCACCGCGCCTTGGCGAGCATACGGCCGCGGTGCTGCGGGAGGCCGGCTACAGCGGCGATGAGATAAGGGTGCTTGGGAAGGCGGGTGCCGCCGGCTTTGCGGAGAGCGAGCAATGATCGATTTCTATTACTGGCCCACGCCCAACGGCTGGAAAGTGGCGATCATGCTGGAGGAGTGCGGGTTCGACTACCGGATGGTTCCGGTGAACATCAATCGCGGCGACCAGTTTCGTCCCGAGTTTCTGGCCATCAGCCCCAACAACCGCATGCCCGCCATCGTCGACCATGATCCGCCGGCGAGCTACGGACCCGAGTCGCTGCCCGTGTTCGAGTCCGGGGCCATTCTCGTGTACCTGGCGGAGAAAGCCGGGCGTTTTCTGCCGACGGGGCCGCGTGAGCGCAAGGAAGCCATGGAGTGGCTGTTCTGGCAGGTGGGCAATCTGGGACCGATGGCCGGGCAGCTCAGCCATTTCGTCAATTACGCGGAAGGCGAGCATGCCTACGCCCACCGGCGTTACGCCGATGAGTACCATCGTTGCCTGTCCGTGCTGGAAGACCGCCTGGCGGAGCGCGAATACATCCTCGGCGACTACGGAGTAGCGGACATGGCCGCGTGGCCGTGGGTCCTGGGGGCGAAGAAGCTCGGCCAGCCCCTGGACGAGTTTCCCAACGTCGCGGCCTGGCGGCAGCGGATCAAGGAGCGCCCGGCAGTTCGTGCCGGCGTGGACCTGGGGCGCGAACTGCGTCGCAGCGGGCCGCCGACGGAGGAAGAGCGCCGTGTGCTTTTCAACCAGCGAGGTCGACCGGGGCGAGCCTAGCCGCCCGTGACGCGAGCTCTCGGGTCGGGAACGTCAAAGGGAGGTGGCTGCAGTGTTGCGGGAGTTCCGTGAATTCGCCATACGCGGCAACGTCGTGGACATGGCGGTGGGTATCATCATCGGCGGCGCCTTCACGGGCATCGTTCAGAGTCTGGTGTCGGACGTGCTAATGCCGCCGCTGGGCCTGCTGATCGGCGGCATCGATCTCTCCGAGTTCTTTATCGTGCTCAAGGAGGGCACGAAGGCGGCTGGTCCGTACCACAGTCTGGCCGCTGCCCAGGCTGCCGGCGCTGTCACGCTGAACTACGGGCTCTTCGTCAACAGGCTCATCAGCTTTCTGATCGTCGCCTTCGCCGTCTTTCTCCTGGTGCGGTCCATCAACCGGCTGCGCCGTGAGCTCGAGGAGGCGCCGCCGGCGGAGCCCACGACCCGCGCGTGTCCGTACTGTCTCTCCATGATTCCCGTGAAGGCAGTCCGCTGCCCCCAGTGCACGTCGACCCTGACGGAGTGACGCCGGGAGACCGTTGCGGCCTATTGCAGCATTCCCGGCCTCATCGGCGCCAACGGAGGAGTTCAGCCGATGGCGGCGGCATTTATCGTGGATATCCCGGCTCCTGCCGGCAATGGCGTTTCCGGAGGTTGGTTCGGGACTGCAGGGGCCGCTCATCCCCATTCGTGCCGGTTCCGCGCTCGACCCGGGCCGCCTTTACCGTGGTTCCAGGAGGCACGCGGAGCAGCAGTGAGTCGGGGGGAACTCTGAGACGGCCGCGCTACCCCCGTGCCCAGTAGCGCTGCATCTCCACGAACGTCAGCGAGGCTGACCAGGTGACCAGCAGCAGCCCGGTCAGGGCCTCGGTGCCGGCGAGGAATCGGATGGGGCCCTGGGGAATGATGTCGCCGAAGCCCAGGGTGGTGTAGGTCACGGCGGAGAAATAGATGCAGTCCAGGAGGTCGCGCACCGGAATGCCGGCCAGGGCGCCCATGGCTCCCTGCTTGAGCAGGAGGAAATAGCCGGCGCCGAACAGCCAGATTTCCGCTACGTGGGCGACCAGAAGGGAGAGCATCATCACCAGAATGCGCCGCCGGTGGCGGCCGCCCTGGCCGGCGGCCACGAAGCGGCTGAGTACGCGGAAGCTCTCGTAGTGCAGGAGGACACACACCATGACGAGAGTTACCGTGGCGCCGACGGAGAGCCAGTGTGGGCCGCTGGTCAGTACGTCGGGAAAGGACTGGGCTGCCGGTTGCATGGCGCACACTTTACCGGAAGCGGAAATCGGTGCCGAGATTACAGGGGTGCAACACAGTCGGAGGACAGTTGTCTTACGCTCAGAGGTTGCGAAAAATTCGAACGCCGTAGGGAGAGCGTTCCCGAGCATCTGCGGCCAGGCGCGTAGCGCAACACCGCCGTAGCCGTTCGGGGACGTTCGCAGTGGGAACGACGGCGGTATCGTGGAGTGTGGACATTGCGAGGCTGGACGAAGCGATTACTGATAGTGCTGGCTATGTGCGGTGCTGCGGTCAGCGGCGATGCCGCCGCCATGCAGGACTTCTCGGCACAGTACGGCGTGAGCTACGGCTTTGTCCCACTGGGCAGCTACCGGTTGACGCTGACTCTCACCGACGACGGCGGCTATCGCTACGAAAGCGACACTGACCCCAACCCGCTGGTATCCCTTTTCGCGGACAAGCGTGTCGTGGAGCTCAGCGAGGGGCGGTGGACGCCTCACGGACCGGTTCCGCGGCGTTACGTGCAACGCGTCCGCAAGGACGGCGGTTGGAGCAAGCGTGTGGTCGAGTTCGGCGACGCGCCCCGCCTGGTCGTGGATGGCGTGGCGCAATCCCTGAATACCCCCTCGGGTGCGCTGGATCCTGCCGGGCTGCTGCTGCAGATCATCCACGACGTGAGCGCCGGCCGCATGGCGGCCGAATACAAGCTGGTGGATGAGGAGGGGAAGGTGAGGGATTACCGAACAGAGGACTTGGGGGAGGAAACCGTTCGCGCCCTCGACCGGGAATGGACGACTCGGCACATCCGCCGGGTGGGCGGCAACCCCCGGTACGGCCTGGAAGTCTACCTTGCGCCGGCGTTGAACGGCCTTCCCGTGCGCATCGTCTACCTGGACAAGGGGCGCCGGTTCAAGGCGGTGCTGGAGGACGTGAACGGTGTGGAGGCGCCGGGAGCGGGCACCGGCGCGGGAATGGAACCGCACTGATTCTCCCGGGCGTGCAGGCTCGATTCATAGTCGGTAAGCTCGGGGCCAACAGTCTTCAGGCATGCCATTCGCTCCCGTGATCGGTGGCGAATGACATGCCTGCCCGGTGGGGCATACCTCCGTTTTCGGGAAATCGGGCCAAGTCGTGCCCATACTGCAGGTGTGCGCCAGGGACGGATCGGGTTGCATGGAATGTTACGCTCCGGCGGTCTTTGCTCGGCCTGTTGGCCGTCGGTTGCACAGTCAAGGCAGGCATCCAAGAAAAGGAGGGAAAGAACATGGCACGTACTGCGGTCGTAACAGGGGGAACCCGGGGCATCGGTGCCTCGATCGCCACGGCCCTCAAGGAGGCAGGGTATGACGTCGCCGCTACCTACCATGGCAACGACGAGGCGGCACAGAAATTTTCGGACGTGACGGGGATCAAGACCTACAAATGGGATGTGGCGGACTTCGAGGCATGCCAGTCCGGGGTCCAGCAGGTGGTCTCCGACCTCGGTCCCGTGGACGTGCTGGTGAACAACGCGGGCATCACGCGGGACGGTACGCTGCACAAGATGAAGCCCGAGCAGTGGCACTCGGTCATCGAGACCAACCTGACGAGCTGCTTCAACATGTGCCGGGTCGTGATCGAGTCCATGCGTGAGCGCGGCTACGGGCGCATCATCAACATTTCCTCCATCAACGGTCAGAAGGGCCAGATGGGCCAGTCCAACTATGCTGCCGCCAAGGCCGGTCTGCTCGGATTCACCAAATCCGTTGCCCAGGAGAACGCTTCGAAGGGCATCACGGTTAATGCCGTAGCCCCCGGTTACATTGCCACCGACATGGTTTCGGCCGTTCCCCAGAACATCCTCGACAAGATCGTCGCCCAGATCCCGGTGGGCCGTCTCGGCGAGGCCGATGAGATCGCTCGCGCCGTGCTGTTTCTCGCCGGCGAGGAAGCCGGATTCATCACCGGGTCG
>JASFMS010000102.1:0-6690 GCA_050117435.1 Ectothiorhodospiraceae bacterium
CGCCCTGGTGGATGAGCACGTCGGCCACCTCGTCCCGGACCATGACGCCGGCGATGGGCAGATAGCCGGAGGACATGCCCTTGGCCATGGGCATCAGGTCCGGCTCGAGGCCGTAGTAGTCGGAGCCGAACCAGGTCCCGAGGCGTCCGAACCCGCAGATCACCTCGTCCACTACCAGCAGGATGTCGTTCTCGCGGCAGATGCGCCGGATCTCCGGCCAGTAGGTCGCCGGCGGCACGATGACCCCGCCGGCACCCTGCACCGGTTCGGCGATGAAGGCGGCCACGTTTTCCGCTCCCAGCTCGTCGATCCGCCGTTGCAGCGCCCGGGCGGTATGAACGCCGAAGCTGTCCCGGTCCAGACTGCGGTCGCTTTCGAACCAGTGTGGCTGGGCGATGTGCTCGATACCCGGGATCGGCAAGCCGCCCTGGGCATGCATGGGTTTCATGCCCCCGAGGCTGGCGCCGCCCATGGTGCTGCCGTGGTAGGCGTTTTCCCGGGAAATGATCACCTGCTTGGACCGCCGCCCCCGTGCCGCCCAGTAGTGGCGCGCCATGCGGATTACGGTGTCGTTGGCCTCGGAACCTGAGTTCGTGAAGAAGACGTGGTCCATGCCCGGTGGCGCGACCTCCGCCAGACGGGCCGTCAGCTCCGCCGCCGGCGGGTGCGTGGTCTGGAAGAAGGTGTTGTAGTACGGCAGCTCGCGCATCTGCCGCTCCGCCGCGCGCACCAGCTCCTCCCGGCCGTAGCCCACGTTTACGCACCACAGCCCGGCCATGGCGTCGAGAATGCGGTTGCCGCCGGCATCCCACAGGTACACGCCTTCGGCCCGGGTGATGACTCGGCTGCCGCGCCGGTTCAGCGCCCCGGCGTCGGTGAACGGATGCAGGTGATGACGCCGGTCCAGTTCCTGCCAGTCACGACTCAACGGCTCGTTCGCAGTCGCCCCCATGGCATGTCCTCCCCAAATGGCCGGTCAGTAGCGAATCCAGGTGGTTTTCAGCTCCGTGTACTTGTCCAGCGCGTGCAGGGATTTGTCCCGGCCGATTCCGGACTGCTTGTAGCCGCCGAAGGGTACGGTGATGTCGTCGTCGTCGTAGCAGTTCACCCAGACAGTCCCGGCACGCAGATCGCGGGCGATGCGGTGGGCCTTGCCGATGTCCCGGGTCCAGACGGCGGCGGCCAGGCCGAAGTCGGTATCGTTGGCCACCCGGACGGCCTCCTCGGCCCCGCTCACGGGGATGGCGGAGAGAACCGGGCCGAAGATCTCCTCCCGGGCGATGCGCATGCTGTTGCTGACGCGGTCGAACACGGTGGGCTCCACGTAGTAGCCACCACTATCCGTTCGCGCCTGCTGGCCGCCGACGCGCAGGGTGGCGCCCTCGGCATGGCCGGCCTCCACGAATTCAAGAACCCGCTGCATCTGCGCCTGATCCACCATGGCGCCAAGGCGTGTCGCCGGATCCAGCGGGTCCCCGGGCGCGCGCTGGCGCGCGTGCTCGACGATGCGCTCCAGCAGCTCCTCGCGGATGGACTCCTCGACGATGAGCCGGGAGCCGCACATGCAGACCTCGCCCTGGTTGAAGAAGATGCCGTTCGCCGCGGCTTCGGCGGCCACGTCCAGGTCCGGTGCGTCGGCGAGGACGATATTCGGTGACTTGCCACCGCACTCCAGGCCCACGTGCTTGAGGTTGGACTGGCCGGCGTAC
This sequence comes from Ectothiorhodospiraceae bacterium, assembly GCA_050117435.1. GTDB lineage: Bacteria > Pseudomonadota > Gammaproteobacteria > Nitrococcales > Nitrococcaceae > JASFMS01. Next base: position 1,710 of record JASFMS010000102.1, read on the forward strand.
TGCAGGAACAGCTTCCCGACTTCGGTGGAACCGGTGAACGCCAGCGCGTCCACGTCCATATGCAGACCCAGCGCCTTGCCCGCCGTGGGCCCGAAGCCGGGGACGACGTTGAGAACGCCGTCCGGCAGGCCTGCCTCCGCGGCCAGCTCCGCCACCCTCAGCGCCGTAAGGGGGCTCTGTTCCGCCGGCTTGAGCACCACGGAGTTGCCGGCGGCCAGCGCCGGAGCGAGCTTCCACGAGGCCATGAGCAGCGGGAAGTTCCAGGGAACCACGGCGCCCACCACGCCGACCGGCTCCCGGGTAATGGTGGCGAGGACGTTGTCGGCGGTGGGTGCGGTTTCGCCGTAGAGCTTGTCGATCGCCTCGGCGTACCAGGCAAAGGTCTTCGCGGACGCCGGGATATCGATACCGCTGCTGTCCCTGATGGGCTTGCCCATGTCCAGGGTCTCCAGCAGCGCCAGCTCGGCACGGTGCTCCTGGATCAGCTCCGCCAGCCGCAGCAGAACGGCCTTGCGCTTGCCCGGCGGCATCCCGGCCCAGCGGCGGTCGTCGAATGCGCGGCGGGCGGCGCCCACGGCACGCTCCACGTCCTCGCCGTCACCCTCGGCCACCTGCACGATGGTCCGCCCGGTGGCCGGACTGACACAGTCGAAGGAGCGCCCGGTGCTGGCGTCCACGTAGGCGCCGTCGATGAACGGGCGATTGCGGATGGTCAGGGAATCGGCCAGCGCCTGCCAGCCTTCGCGGGTCTCGGGCAGCTCCATGATGCACTCCTCCTGGGAAGAACGGGTTCGATGGGACACATCGAATTGACGGCCCCCGTGATTTTGTGATCACAATAGACGCAGCCCGAACGGGGCGCAACACCAACTTCACGCCCGGAGAAACAGAAGATGCCTTCCCGCCGCCCTGTCATCGGCATTCCCGTGGACGTCAAATCCATCGACGGCGAGTCGTTTCACGCCGTCGGCGAAAAGTATATTGCGGCCGTCGCCCACGGCGCCGGCGCAACGCCCCTGCTGATACCCGCGCTGGGAGCGGGCGCCGACATGGCATCACTGGAGTACGCCATCAGACCCGAGGCCCTGCTGCAGCGCCTGGACGCGCTGTTCGTTCCGGGCAGCCCCTCCAACGTGGAACCGGCGCTGTACGGCTCGAAGGAGCCCCGCCGGGGTGGCGGCGACTCCCAGCGCGACAGCACCACGCTGGCTTTGATCCGGGCCGCGCTGGCCGCGGACATGCCGCTGCTGGCGGTCTGCCGGGGACTGCAGGAGCTGAACGTGGCGTTGGGCGGTACCCTGGACCAGGCGGTCCACGAACGGCCGGACCGAATGGACCACCGCGAGGACAAGTCGCTTCCGCGGGAGCGACGTTACGAGGCCGCCCACGACGTGGAGCTGGTGGAGAACGGGGCGCTCGCACGCGTGGTGGGCGAGCGACGGATCCGGGTGAACTCCCTTCACGAGCAGGGCATCCACCAGCTGGCGTCGCCACTGGCGGCGGAAGCCACGGCGCCGGACGGGCTGATCGAAGCAGCAAGCGTGCCGGGCAAGACCTTCGCCATTGCCGTGCAGTGGCACCCGGAATGGCGATTCCGCGAAAACCCGGCTTCCGCGGCACTGTTCGCCGCTTTCGGGCGCGCCGCCGCGGCGCGTGCCGGTCTCGACGCCCGGGCCGCCGGCTAGACGGCCGATACAGGACTCGGAGAGCTCGGTGCCCCGGTATCCGTGTACCGTGCGGCGCCGGAAACGATGGACATCGCTGTCGCTCTGTCCATCCTACGGTGCTGCCGCTGCGGCGTTTACCTCGCTTCGTAGGATGGAAAGAACGCAGTGATGCCCAGCAATGTCCCGGCGTGGACTACGTGGTCGATCGCGACGCCCGCAGCGCCCGCGCGCTCTTCACAGGCTCTCACGCTTCGCCGCCCAGGTCCCGCCATTCCTGCTCGGTGAGCGAGCCCAACCCCTCACGCACGTCCGCCTCCAGGGCGAACCGCAGGGCGCCGATGTCCCGCCGCTCGATGGCGCGCAACGCCTCGGCGTGGCGATCCACCACGTAGTCCACGCCGATATGGCTGATGACCAGCCGCAGGAAGGGGCTGAACTGCAGCCATACGCTCTCGATGAGAGGCATGATTACCTCGGCCGGACCGACGCCGTAGAGCTGATAGTGAAACTCCCGGTGACGGCTCAGATAGGTGGGCACGTCACCGCGCTCGATCGCCTGATCCACCTCTTCGTCCAGGCGCCAGAGGCGGTCCAGGCGCTCGCTGTCGATGTAGGGCAGCGCCCGCTCGCCCGCCAGCGTCTCCAGCGACACCCGCACGGCGCAAAGGTCGTCGAACTTGCGCCGCGTCATGCGCGGCACGCTCACCCGGCGGTTGCCGTGCGCCTCCAGCGCCCGCTCCGCCACCAGCCGGCGCAGCGCTTCGCGCACCGGCGTGGGGCTGACGTCCAGCATGGACGCAATGCCTCTGAGAGTGACACTGCGCCCCGGAACGAACTGGCCACTGAGGATGGCCTCCCGGAGCTGGCGGTACACCCACTCCTGCCGCGTCATCCCGTGGTCGTCCAGACTTACCGGAGTAAGCACGGTTTCCGCCTGATCAGCCATTCCGGGACTCCCCGCTGCCGTGATTCTGGTCGCAGGATAGCAAAATTTGATCACAAAAGGTTGCGGGGTCTCCGGGTGGCTGCTAATTTGTGATCACAATTAGTCGACTCCATCGATAGTCGGCCTTTCGAGGAGAGATACCGAACATGACCAGCACAACCCACGCGGGCCTTCCGCGGGAGGCTCAGGACTTTCTGGACGCCCGTCCGGGCCTGGAGTTCGTCGAGGCCTTCGTGGTGGATCTCAACGGTATCGCGCGGGGCAAACGTCTCCCCGCCTCGGCGCTGTCGCGGGTCTTCGATAGCGGTCTCTGCCTGCCGGCGTCCACCCTGGCGCTGGACGTGTGGGGCCGCGACGTCCAGGAGACCGGTCTGGTGTTCGAGACCGGCGACGCGGACCACCCGTGCCGGCCGGTCCCCGGCAGCCTGCGCTCCCTGCCGTGGAGCCGTCGCGCCGGCGCCCAGGTCCTGCTGCAGATGCTCACCGTGAGCGGCGAGCCCTTTCTGGCCGACCCGAGAAATATTCTTCAACGTGTGGCGAGCCGGTTCCAGGATATCGACCTGTTTCCGGTGGTTGCCACCGAGCTGGAATTCCGGCTCTTCGATGCCTCCCCGGGCTCGGACGGGGCACCGCGCCCACCCGCCGGTCTCGCCCGCAGCGGGGGATCGCAGCTCTACGGGCTGGACGAACTGGACACCATGGAGGAGGTGTTCGCCGAAATGGAGCAGGCCTGCCTGGATCAGGATCTGCCGGCGGACACCATCATCGCGGAACAGAGCGATGGCCAGTACGAGATCAATCTCCGGCACGTCGGCGATGCCCTGCTGGCGGCGGATCAGGCGGTGCTGCTCAAACGCACCATCAAGGCCGTGGCCCGCCGCCACGGCATGATGGCGAGCTTCATGGCCAAACCCCTGGGCGACGAGCCGGGCAACGGCATGCACGTGCATGTCAGCCTGGTGGACTCAGCCGGACGCAACGTCTTCGCCGATACGGAGGAAGCCGGCAGCGAGCTGCTCCAGCAGGCGCTGGGCGGCCTCACCGAGACCATGGTGGAGTCCACAGCGCTGTTCGCGCCCCACGCCAACTCCTTCCGCCGCTTCCAGCCGGGGTGCCACGTGCCCATGGCCCCCACCTGGGGCTACGACAATCGCACGACGGCACTCCGGGTACCGCTGGCGCGGCCGGAAGCCACGCGCATCGAACACCGGGTCGCCGGCGCGGATGCCAACCCCTACCTGGTGCTCGCGGCGGTACTGGCCGGAATTCACCATGGCCTCGAGGAAAAGCTGACGCCGCCGCCCGAAACCCGGGGCGACGCCTGCCGGGACCATCCGGCGGAGCTCCCCATCGCCTGGGAGACAGCCCTGGCATCGTTCGAACAGTCCGAGTTCGTCGCCGACTACCTGGGCAAGGAGTGCCGGCGTCTTTTCGCGGCATGCAAGCGCCAGGAGATCGAGCAAATGCGGCGGAACGTCCCCCGGATCGAGTACGAGACCTACCTGGGAACCATCTGATGAACGCCACCGTGAAGCCACTGCACACCGCGGACGCCACCGGAGGCAATGCGCCTAACACCGGACACCCGCCGTCCTATTATGCCGCCACCGCCAACGCCGCACCGCTGCGCCCGGCCCTGGCCGGCGAGGTGCAATGCGACGTCTGCGTGGTGGGGGCCGGCTTCTCGGGGCTGGCCACGGCGCTGAACCTGGCGGAGCGCGGTTATCGCGTGGTGGTGCTGGAGGCGGAGCGCGTCGGCTGGGGCGCCTCCGGCCGCAACGGCGGACAGATCGTCAACGGCTACAGCCGCGACCTGGACGTCATCGAAAAGCGCTACGGCCGGGAAGCGGCCCGGGCCCTGGGCGATATGGCCTTCGAGGGCGGTCAGCTGATTCGCGAGACGGTGAAGCGCTACGGCATCGATTGCGACCTCCGCGACGGCGGGGTTTTCGCGGCCCTCAACGCGCGGCAGATGCGGGAGCTGGAAGACCAGGTTCGCAGCTGGGAGGCCTTCGGCCACTCCGGGCTGGAGCTGCTGGACGCTGCCGGCGTGCGGGATCACGTAAACACCGATCTCTACATCGGCGGCCTGCTGGATCGCTGGGGCGGACACATCCATACGCTGAATCTCGCGCTGGGAGAGGCGGAAGCGCTGGAATCCCTGGGCGGGACCATTCACGAGTACTCGCCGGTGGTGCGCGTGGAGCGGGACGGACCACCGGCAGTCTACACGGCGGACGGCTGCGTCCGCGCCGACTACACGGTCCTTGCCGGAAACGCCTATCTGGGCAATGCGGTACCGGATCTGCGCGACCGGGTGATGCCCGTGAGCACACAGGTGGTCGCCACGGAACCGCTGGGCGAGGAG